>JANXQR010000564.1 GCA_025353435.1 Acidobacteriota bacterium
CAGATTTTTGAACTCCAGTACGTGCTTTCCGCTCGGTCGAGTCTGGTCGAACTTGATGAAGGGGCGCTGGATATTCGACCGCGAAAGTTCACTCGTTTGCAGCCGCTCCACTTCCTTGCGCCGGCTCGTCACCTGGCTCGAACGCGTGCCCGCTGCGAATCGCGCAATAAACTCGTTTAACTGCGCAATCTTCTTGTCGCGCTGTGCGTTCTGAGACTCCAGCGTGGAGCGGATCTGCGTCTTCGCCATCACCATGTCGTCGTAGCCGCCCGTGTACACAATGATGGTCTGGTAGTCGATGTCAGCGGTGTGCGTGGTCACGCTGTTCAAAAAGTGGCGGTCGTGTGAAATCGCAATCAGCGTGCCATCGTAGTTCAGCAGAAAATCCTGCAGCCAGTGGATCGATTCGAGATCGAGATAGTTGGTGGGCTCGTCCAGCAGGAGTGCCTCGGGCTTGCCAAACAGCGCCTGCGCCAGCAGGACGCGCACCTTCTGGCCGCCCTGCAATTCGCCCATCTTCCGGTCGTGAAGGTCTTCGCGGATATCAAGGCCATCGAGCAAAATGGCAGCGTCGGCCTCGGCCGTGTAACCATCTTCGTCACCGATCACGCCTTCCAGTTCACCCAGGCGCATGCCATCGGCGTCGGAGAGTTCGGGCTTCTCATAGATGCGGTCGCGCTCTTCCAGGGCGGCCCACAGCGGCTTGTTGCCCATGATGACGGTGTCGATGACGCGATAGGAGTCGAAGGCAAACTGGTCCTGGCGGAGCACGCCAAATTTGCGCGGGCGAACGACGTTTCCCTTTTGGGCGTCGAGCTCGCCGGTGAGGATCTTCATGAACGTCGACTTGCCGGATCCGTTGGGACCGGTCAGTCCGTAGCGCCGTCCGGGGACGAAACTGACGCTAACTTCCTCAAAGAGGACCTTGGCGCCGTAGCGCATAGTTACATTGCTGACACTGAGCATTCGGTTCTGATTCCTGAATTGGGTGCCGCAGCGGGAGTGAACGAAGGCCCAGGCCGCGTTAAAAGGTGGGGCGCACATAGGGCAGCCCTGCCGGAAATTACCGTTCACTTCAGTTTCTCACATCCGCCGCATCGGGCACCGCGTGGCGAACCTGAATGCGGGAGTTCATTTCGCCTGTTGGCAGAGGTCGATTGCGTCGACTTCTGTAACCTGTTTCGTCTTATAATCCACTGATACGGCGCATTGGTGCCCAGCTTTTGCCAATCGTCCATCTGCTCAATGCGCTTCTTCCTCATCGCTCTCGCCTTGCTTCCGTCTGTGTGCACCCACGCTCAGATGAACATGAACATGGGCGAGGCCGCTGGCTCCCTCATCGATAACGTTCTCCGCCACACGGGCTCAGGCACCAGTCTTGAACCCGGTTCAAGCGTATCGCCGATGGTGATGAAGATGACCTCGAGCCAGTGGATGCTCATGCTCCACGGCGACGCTTTCATCGTCGACCAGCAACAGTCCGGCAGGCACGCGCACCACAAGTTCTTCTCCGCGAACTGGCTCATGCCCATGGCACAGCGGAATTACCAGTCCGGCGAACTCACATTGCGCGTCATGCTCAGCCTTGAGCCCGCCACCATCACAGGACGTTATTACCCGGAACTGTTTCAACAAGGCGAGACCGCCTACGGCAAGCCCATTGTGGACGGACAGCATCCGCACAACTTCTTCATGGAGATTGCCGGGATCTACGATCGGAAGATTGGCGAACGAGCCCTGCTGAGCATCTACGCCGCGCCGGTCGGCGATCCAGCGCTCGGCCCTGAAGCTTATCCGCATCGTGCCTCGGCTGGCGAGGATCCGCTTGCCCCGTTTTCGCACCATCTCCAGGACTCGACCCACATCGCCTATGACGTGTTGACTGGCGGCATCGCGATGAATGCGGGACGCGCCGGACTGCGGCTTGAAGCATCGGGCTTCCATGGCCGCGAGCCCGACGAAAATCGCTGGCACATTGAGGTGGGCGCGCTTGATTCCTGGTCAGCTCGTCTTTCAGTGGCTGCGGGACGCGACTGGGTCGGCCAATACTCGCTCGGTCGCCTGCATTCGCCGGAAGCGAAGCATCCAGATGAGGACGTGTTGCGGCAGACAGCATCGCTGAGCTACCACCGCGCGTTAGGCTCGGCCGCCTTGAATGCAATCGCGGTGTGGGGCCGCAACCACACCATCGCCTCCACAGAGAAGGCCAACGGCTACTTGGCTGAAG
>JANXQR010000684.1 GCA_025353435.1 Acidobacteriota bacterium
CCATCTTGGCGTCCTTGGATGCCGGGATCACGATAGCGGGGTGCGGCCAGTTTTCTTCTCTCTTCTTGCTCCGGCCAATCAGTTGCGCAATGATGAGGCCGCCGCCGAAGAACAGGATGGCGACATAAAAGAAAATCTCGAGGCACTGGACATTGCGCAGATGGAGGCGCGACACAGCGATGTACCAGCAGAATCCGAGGGCAGCGCAGGCAACCAGCACAAGGACGCCAGCGGCATCCTCAGGTCCCCTCTGGCGCGAACCGGGTTGATCGTAGTACGGGCTCATCCGCGCCCTCCGACCGAGAAGTAGACAAAGACACCGACCAGAGCGCACAGGAGAACGACCGCGAGAACGAGCAACGGGCTGGGTTTCCAGCGCCCCTTCTCGTTGACGGGTTTCAATTCATCGGAAAGGGATTCAAGAAGGGCATTCTGGAGATTGGACTCGGCATCGCTCAAGTAGTTCTGTCTGAGTGCCTGGCGCACTTCCTCCGCCGAGATGTAGCCCTGTGCGTCCATGACTAGAGAACCACCTCAACCTTCAGAGGCCCGTTCTGGTCGGCGCCGAAGTTCAATTGATATATCTGCGGCGGATTGCCTGTCGAGCTTTCAATGCTGATGACGCCCGTTGTCTTCTCCCCCGGCGCAAGATCGCGCGTACTTGTTTCGGCCTGCATCACCGCTAGGCCAGAGAACTGTCTTGCTTTGAAGGCCGCGAAGGTCTGGGAATTGATCTGGTGATTCCTGAGACTCACGAGCGAGATGGGCTGTTCGGTCGGAAGCGGGGCGCATACATCGGGTGTTGTCACCCGAAACGGAGCCTTACTCCGATTGGCGACTGAATAGCGAATGTATATCCGATCCTTTGTCCGATAGACCTGTTCAAGATGGACCTCGACGCGATCGGCTGCGCGCTTTTCCCCGTCATGCGCTATGTCTTCCACCCCCATCATTGCCTGCGTAAGAACCAGCGAAGCGATCTTGCGGATCTCAACGTCAGACGGTTCGGCTGCGGCACGTGCGATGGCATGTGGATTAGGCGGAGGCTCGGTGCGGACCAGTACATCCATTGCCGCAAGCTGGCCCGCAGGGTCAAGTTCGTAACTCAGCTCGCGTGATGCGGTCCAAACAAAGAGATTGGTTGATACACCTTCGCGGAGCGGCTTCACAAAGACCTTGTCGTCATGGCGCTCGACCTGGAAGCTGTCGGGATCGGCTATGGCGAGCGTGGTCACGGACTCGCCAAATTCGAGAACGGTGAGATGGTTCAGCGAGGTTTCAATATGGCGGATCTGGCTTTGGTTGGTAGTCTGCGCCCCCGCAGCGGCAACCGCAAGAGCAAGGGAAATCGTCGTTAGCATCTTCATAGCGGCCTCCTGGGGCGCGATGATCGTCCAAAAAAATGGGAAGGAGAAGCCGAGCCAGAGGCTCAGACTTCTCCTTCGCCGGCTAGGAGTGTCCCAGGGGAATGGGAGCACTCGTGTTTTCGAAGAGCAGATTGCGCTTCCCCTTGTACTGAAAGAGAAAGACCCTCTTTTCACATTCCGGGCCTTCCGGATTGGCCAATCGTTCGACGAGGAATGCTCGCCGCTCATCGTCAAACCAGGCATAGCCGTTGACGGTCTTCGGCATTCGAACCCGAACCCGTTGGCCGCCAGTCACCTCCGCAAAGGCATCGACCACCTCCTGCGGAAACGACTGGAAGAGGACCGCGCCGGAACCTGTGCCGCCAGTCACGACAGCATTCATCGCCTGCGCCCATGCCCGCCGGTTCTCCTGCTTGCCTTGCGCCCAGTAGTGAATGAACAGATGCAGGGAGCTGAATTGATCCCTTGCATCCTGCTCATGTTCCCAGAGAGCCGCCTGCGCCTTGTTTCGCGCAAGCACCGCAGACCTTCTTTGCTCTTTGTCTTCACTCAAGCGAACTGCTTCCCACTGCCCTTGAGCGTCCTTCAATTGCTGCTTGACTTCTTCCTCGCGCTGAACAATCCGGCTGGCGATATCGCCGTAGATCGAATTGACCAATTGGCATTCCTCGAACATCTCCCGAGTGATGTGCTCACCCGAAAAGAGTCCGCGGAAGTCTTCGATCCCCATCTTCTCTTCAAAACCGTTTCCGGTTTCGTCGGGAAGAAAGCCGAGTTCCTTGCGCAAGAGGTTATAGAGCCTTCCAACCTTATCCGTATCCGCGACTTCAAGATGGGCCGGCAGGTCCGACACTCTACGCTCCCGCTTGTGGCGGAGCCAGGGAGCCGGCGCTACCTCCTTCCTGATCTCACTGACAACGGACTCATCAATCTCGACCCTGTGTTTGAGGGAATCGAGTGCATTTTGCAGTTGCTCGACGAGCTTGTAGGCCAAATCAGGCCGTCCCGCCGCAATGCACGAAGTCTTCAGGTCGGTGATCGAACCGATCCGATTTCCTCGCGCCTTCATGGCAACCGGGCACGCATTCCACCAGGGAGACTTGGCTTTCTGATGCTTCGTCTTTTCCTGCCGGAACTTTTGCCCATACTCGATCCTTCCCGCAACGAACTTCGGGAACTGATCGGATGGCATCACGCATATGGTGTCGAAGTCGAAATCGCCGCCGTTCTTGCTTGCCGTCTTCGAATGGAGGATGTAAGTTCCCTCCATCCGGAGTTGCCGTTCAAGAATGGTTGCGACCAGCGTTTCATCGAGGTCGGCCGTTCCCAGCGCCTGTTTGAGCGCCGGAACAAGCTCTTCGTTGGTGAGATGACGGATGGGCAGGAGATCCTCCTGCATCCGAATTGGGTAACGGATGCAGAGGCCCATTTCAGCCGCCAAAGATGTAATCGAGCTGTCTTCGGGTATCCAATCGGACGCCGAGAGAATTTTTCCCCGGTGTTCGATCAAGACACCGTCATCCGCTAGAGCGAACGATGGCAGCTTCAGATCCGCGCTCGTGCAGGCACGAAACGCCCAGCGGGCGAGCTTACGGTTCAATTGGTTGAAGACGTAGGGACTCTTGATTGCATTTCCGCTACGGTCCGCAAGGAGAACCGCCTCCGCCGGGTCACATCCCCCCGAAGCCTGATCGTCCTCTCGCTCCAGTGAGTCGGGATCGAAGTTGACGCCATCGTCGATCGTTGTAACCTCGGACTTGCCGATTACCTCGAACAGCGCCTGGTAGTCGCCCTCGTCCCATGCCTTCCGCATTGTCTTGATTCGTTGGAGCGCCCACAGTTTCAATTCAAACTGCAGCGCCTCTTCCGAAGCATGTTCGATCAAGGTGTAGCTTGACCCAAACTCCGATTGACGGGAGATCTGCTTGATCCCGAGAATCGCCGGACCCGTGAACATGCGGCCCGATGTGCCCAACTGAGGAAGAAATCGAACTCCTCCCTTTAAGGCCGGTTTGCAGGCGCTGTCGGGCAGAATGACGTCGACCGTGAGCCTGTCAGCCACGCGATCGCTCATCGCCTTCAATGCGCCCTTTGCCTGCTTCGGTTCGCGCGCGTCGAATGCCAGCCTGAACTGGCAAAAACGATTTGTGCCGATCTTCAGCTTCCGGTAGAGGGATTCACGCACCCAGCCCCGGCAATCGTTGGTGCCAAGGACATGATCCTTGACCACAGCGATGCGCAGATCGGGCTCCTCGACCATCAGCTTGCAGTCGGAGACGAGGATCGCAAAGTACACGATCGCCGCCTCGGGCCAATGCTGAAAGCGCTCAGCAATCGGACCGGCGTGC
>JANXQR010000700.1 GCA_025353435.1 Acidobacteriota bacterium
GAGCGCGACTGCAAAGAGATTTTATCGTGCGCCCGCGCCAAAGTATTTGCGCGAGACGAAATATTGTTTACCCAGGGTCAACCAGTTCGCAGCTTGATTCTGCTGCAGTCGGGAAGCGTGAAGCACACGCAGCTGAGTTCCGGTGGAAACGAAGTTCTCCTTTGGATGAGCGGGACCGGGGACGCAGTGAACATCGAGCCGGAGTGCGCCAGCAACCACACATGTTCTGCGCGCGCAGTGGAGCGTTGCCGTGCGTTGGTTTGGGATTACAACCGGTTGCAAACGCTGCTTTCGCAATTTCCGGTAATCAGGAGAAATACCAGCCTGATTCTTGCGGGAAGGCTGCACGAGCTGGAAGAGCGATTCCGTGAGATGGCGACGGAGAAGGTGGCCAAGCGCCTTGCGTTTACGCTGCTGCGGCTACTTAAGCGGGTAGGCAAGCCGGTTCGTACGGGAGTTGAGATCTCGCTTACGCGCGAAGAGCTTGCCCAGATGACGGGAACGACGCTGTTCACCATCAGCCGGATACTCTCCGCCTGGGGGGAGAAGGGCTACGTTCAGCCGCGGCGCCAGGGCGTTGTGATCAGCGACCCGAAGATGCTGGAAAATATTGGTGATGAGGACGTGGTGTAGGAACGCATGGGGGATTCGGGCCGGAATCCTTTGGTGTGCGCCAGACCAGCGAAGTGTCCTGAGCAAAATTGAAGGCGAGCTTGGTTCAAGGCTCGCTTTCGATTCTTTACACGTCACACCATGCCCTGCAAAAATAGAGAGTGGACACCCAAACAATCGTCATCCTTGATTTTGGCTCGCAGTACACCCAGCTCATCGCTCGGCGTATTCGCGAGCTGAATGTTTTTTCGGTCGTGCTGCCCTGCACGGCGGATCTTGCGGAGATTCAAAAGCACAAGCCTTTCGGGATCATTCTTTCTGGCGGGCCGTCGTCGGTGTACGACTTGGACGCGCCGGCCGCTGACGCGAGGCTGCTGGAGCTGGGGCCGCCGATTTTGGGCATTTGCTATGGGTTGCACTTCATCGTGCACCATCTCGGCGGGAAAGTTCTCTCTGCACCGAAACGCGAATACGGCCATGCTGAAGTGACGATCGAAGACGGTTCGACGCCGCTGTTTGCGGGGCTGCCTTCCACAATGCAGGTATGGATGAGCCACGGCGACGAGGCGATCGAGCTTCCAGGTGGGTTTCATCGAGCCGCTGTGAGTTCAAATGCGCTGGCGGCAATTGCGAACGAGGAGCGTCGCATTTGGGCCGTGCAGTTTCACCCAGAAGTGCATCACACTCCGCTTGGACCGCAGTTGATCAAGAACTTTGTGTTTGGCATTTGCGGTGCGGCGGGAGACTGGACGCCGGCACATTTCATCGAGGCCACGGTGGCGTCGATTCGCGCAAAAGTGGGCAGCGATCATGTGATCTGCGGACTGTCGGGTGGCGTGGATTCGTCGGTTGCGGCCATGCTTGTGCACAAGGCCATTGGCAGCCAGCTTACATGCATCTTTGTGAACAATGGCGTGCTCCGCAAGAATGAGTTTGCGCAGGTGCAGAAGAATCTTCGCGACAAGCTGGGCCTGAACGTTGTGGCAGTGGACGCGACCGAGCGCTTCCTTGCACAACTGGCCGGCGTCACAGATCCGGAGACGAAGCGCAAGCGTATAGGCGCAGAGTTTATTGCGGTGTTTGACGACGAGGCTACACGCATTGCGAAGGAAACGGGCGGCGTGGACTGGCTGGTACAGGGCACGCTGTATCCGGACGTGATTGAATCGAGCAGCGTGAAGGGGCCGAGCCAGACCATCAAGAGCCATCACAACGTGGGCGGTCTTCCTGACCACATGAAACTGAAATTGATTGAGCCACTGCGCGATCTTTTCAAGGATGAGGTGCGGCGCATTGGCCGCGATATGGGGATGCCGGAAGAGATTCTTGGCCGGCAGCCATTCCCTGGGCCGGGGCTGGCAGTTCGCATTCTGGGTGAAGTGACGCGTGAGCGCGTGGCCCTGCTGCAGGAGGCCGATGAAATTGTTGTGAGCGAGATCAAGGCGGCTGGCTTGTACTCCAAGATATGGCAGAGTTTTGCGGTGCTGCTGCCGGTGATGAGCGTGGGCGTGATGGGTGATCAGCGAACGTACGCGTACACTGCTGCTGTGCGCGCTGTGCACTCGGAAGACGGCATGACAGCAGACTGGACGCCACTGCCCTACGATGTGCTTAAGCGGATTTCCAGCCGCATGGTGAACGAGGTGCGGGGCATCAATCGCGTGGTGTATGACATCACCTCGAAGCCGCCGGGCACTATCGAGTGGGAATAGTGCTGGCGATGATAGTCTCGAAGTCCATGCAGTTGAGGATGATCGAGTGAACTTTCCGGAGGATATGGACCCCACACTTGAATTGATGGTCGTAGCTGCCCGCCGCGCGGCGACACACGCTTATGCGCCGTATTCGCATTTTCGTGTTGGTGCAGCGGTGCGGTTGGCCAATGGCGCGGTCGTGACAGGAGCCAACGTTGAGAATGCAAGCTACGGGCTCACCATCTGCGCTGAGCGGTCGGCGCTGGTGCGTGCGGTTGCAGAGTTTGGGCCTGAAATTCGTATCACAGCGGTCGCTGTTGCCAACCTGAACGACGCGGCCAGTCCACCTTGCGGCGCGTGCCGCCAGATGCTCGCCGAGTTCATTGAGCCGGATGCGCCGGTTGCTTTTCCCGCGACCGAGGGGACGTGCGTGATGCCGTTCTCTGATGTGTTTCCAGTTATCTTCAATTTGAAACACTGATGGCCGGAATCGTTTTTCCAGAACCCTGCGCAAAGTTTCATGGGCGTTACCAATGCGGTTGCGATCATCGCCGCGTTCTTGATTTGAGGACCTCGCACATGTCCACTAACTCCGGTTCTGTCCTTCATCCAGTCGATCTCATCCGCAAGAAACGCGATGATCACGCACTTACTGATGAGGAAATTCGATTTCTTGTTTCCGGCGCGGCGGCATCTTCCATTCCGCCCGAACAGCTTTCTGCTTGGCTCATGGCGTCGTGGATTCGTGGACTCACAGTGGAGGAGACGCGATCACTGACCGTTGCCATGCGGGATTCCGGCGAAAAGTTTGATCCATCGCGACTGGGAAAGGTAGCGGTGGACAAGCA
>JANXQR010000716.1 GCA_025353435.1 Acidobacteriota bacterium
CCTAGCCACTGCAGCCGCAGCTTGAAGAAAATGAAAAGGGCCACCCGCAGGCAGCCCTAGTCCCTATTCCCTGTCTCTCTACCACCGCCCCCACGCCCGGCTAAAATAATCCGACAGCGTCATCCCTACCAGCGCCATAAACGTGAACAGCCCCGCGCCCACCGTGAGTTTTGTCAGCCTCGAACTGTACTTCACATGCATGAAAAATAGCACCACGATGGTGGCCTTCACGCACGCGATAAACAGCGCGATGATCGGGTTAAACACGCCTAGCTCAAGATACGATGCCCACACTGTGACTCCGGTCAGAACCAGAAGAATAGATCCGATCGTGAGGTAAACGGTCGGTGGGACAATGTGGTGTTCCTCGTGAGCCTGTTCGGCGTGCGTATTTTCATGCGACTCGTGCGTTGCGCTCATGTTCGTCCTTAGATCCTTAGCCGTGCCGGCTGATCAGGTAAAGCAGTGGGAACAGGAATATCCAGACAATGTCGACAAAGTGCCAGTACAGCCCGAAGTTCTCCACAAACGTTACGTGCCCCGTCGTGTACGCTCCGGCCCGCGCCCTGAAGATCATGAACGACAGGATGGCGATACCGATGATCATGTGCAGCGCGTGCATGCCCGTCATGGCAAAGTAGAGCCCGAAGTACATCTCGGTGTGCCGCGCCATGTCCAGCGGCAGCGCCTTGTCGTGGTAAAGGTTGTAAACCTCGGGATCCGACTGCGGATCAGTGAACGACTTGATGCTGTAGTGGATTCCCGGGACGTGATGCTTTTCAATCTTCTCCGAGTATTCAATCGTCTTGATGCCGAGGAAGGCCAGACCAAGCACCAGGGTGGCCACCAGCCATAGCACCAGCGCGGTCTTGCGCCGCGTCTCCGCTGACCAGACTCCCATCGCCATCGTGAAGCTGGAACTGATCAGCACGCCCGTGTTCAGCGTGCCCCACACGATATTCAACTGGTGCGATCCCGCCACAAACGCCGGGTAGTACCAGTTGCGATAGATGAGGTAGGCAGTAAACAGCCCGCCGAAGAACATGATTTCTGTCAGCAGGAAAAGCCACATGGCAAAACCAGTGGCGTCAACCTGCTGTTCCATCGTCTCGAAATGGTGACGCTGGTACGGCGGATGCTCGTGCTCCGCGTGCGCGTCATGAGCAGCAAGCGTGCTATCCGACAATTGTCACCGCCTCTCTCTCGTGCTTCTTCTCAAGCCACTCGTAGTCGTAGGCGTCGTGATCCACAATCGGAATCTCAGCAAAGTTCTCCGTCAGCGGCGGAGACTGAACCTGCCATTCAAGTCCCGTTGCCTGCCAGGGATTGCTGCCCGCGATCTCGCCGTACTTCAGCGACCAGGTCAGGTAAAGAATCGGCAACAAATAGCCGACTCCCAGAATCGTGGCGCCCGCGGTCGAGAAAACGTTCAGCACCTGGAACTCCGCCGGATACGCGGCATAGCGTCGCGGCATGCCTAGAGTGCCCAAAATGAACTGCGGGAAGAATGTGAAGTTGAACCCGATAAACGTGATCAGCGCGGCCAGCTGCGAAATCTTTTCGGGATACATGCGACCCGTCATCTTCGGCCACCAGAAGTGAATTCCCGAAAGGAACGCCATCAGCATGCCGCCCACCATCACAAAGTGGAAGTGCGCCACGATGAAGTATGTCTCCGTGAGGTGGATGTCCGTGCCGGTCGTGCCCAGAAACACACCCGTCAGCCCGCCGATGGTGAACAGCCCCATGAAGCCGAACGCATACAGCATCGGCGTCTCAAACGTGATGGAGCCCTTGTAGAGCGTGAAGGTCCAGTTGAAGATCTTGATGGCCGAGGGCACCGCCACCAGCATCGTCAGCAACGAGAACACCAGCGTCGAGTAAGTGGAGACACCCATGATGAACATGTGGTGCTCCCAGACAAAGAACCCGAACACCGCGATTGCCACCGAGCTGAAGGCCACCGCCGTGTAGCCGAAGACACGCTTTCGGCTGAAGGTCGATATCACCTCGGAGATCACGCCCATTCCCGGCAGAATCATGATGTAGACGGCCGGGTGGGAGTAGAACCAGAACAAGTGCTGGAAAAGGATGGGATCGCCGCCCTTGAGCGGGTCGAAAACGCCAATCCCCATGGTCCGCTCCAGGATCACCAGAACCAGCGCGATCGCCAGAACCGGCGTGCCCAGCACCATCAAAATGCTGGCCGCATAATGCGCCCAAACGAACAGCGGCAGGCGGAACCATGTCATGCCCGGCGCCCGCATCTTGTGAATGGTGACTATGAAGTTCAACCCCGTGAAAATGGAGCTGAATCCGGCGATGAAAATAGCGATTCCGGTGCTCAAAACATTGGTGTTAAGGTAGTGGGTCGAGAGCGGAACGGTGAACGTCCAGCCCGTATCCACGCCGCCCGCAGCCATTGTGTATAGTACGAGGATTCCCCCCGCCACATAGAGGTACCAGCTCAGCAGATTGATCTTGGGCAGGGCCAGGTCCTTTGCCCCTATCATCAACGGAATAAGGAAGTTACCAAGCGTCGCCGGCACCGAAGGCACCAGAAACAGGAAAATCATCACCACCCCGTGCATAGTAAACACCTTGTTGTAGGTGTCGGTGGCCATTAGGTCGGATTGGGGGGTCAAAAGCTCCAATCGGATCAGGCCCGCCAACGCTCCGCCAATGGCGAAGAAGAAGGTGATCGAGGCCAGGTACAGCATCGCAATCCGCTTGTGATCGCCGGTCAGCAGCCAGCTTAGAATGCCGTGTTCCTTGGTGATGAAGTTGACCTTCGGAATCGTGGCTGTTGATTGATCGGGAAGACTGACAATTGTACTCATTGCTTCACCATCCCCTGCGTCGCCGAAGTCGGCCCCGCGGCGGCTTTCTTAACCGCGGAGGGGGCCTTGCCTTCGCCATCCGGCAGCAAAGTCGTTGTATTCAACGTTTGTTCAATGCGATCGTTGGAATTAAGGCCTTTGATGTATTCCACCAGCGAAATCACGCCGTCTTCGCTGATCTGACCCTGGTAAGTGGGCATGATCGGGCTGAAACCCTGCGTCACGTGCTCTGAAGGATTGAGAATCGCTTCCCGCAGATACGCTTCATCGGCAAGTGTCGTTTGCCCGTTGGTCAGTGTCAACTTGGTTCCGTAAACGCCGGCCAGGCTGGGGCCGCGCGCATCGGGCCTGCCATTGTGGCATGCACTGCAGCTCAGGCTCGCGAATAGCCGCTCGCCGTTTTGAGAAAGCGACATGCCGTTGGTCGACTGATTCAGCCACTTCTTGTAGTCGTCGGGCGACAAGACCACAATGTCGCCGATCATCGCCGAGTGATTGGTCCCGCAGTATTGCGTGCAGAACAGGTGGTAGGTGCCCACCTCCGTTGCCTCAAACCAAACTGAGGTGTAGCGCCCTGGAATCGCTTCACGCTTTACGCGGAATGCGGGGATCGAAAAGCTGTGGAACACATCCTGCGAAATCAGCGTCAGCTGAACTGGCCTGCCGGTAGGAATGTGCAGCGCATTGATCTCGTGCTGGCCGCCTGGATGCTCGGCTTTCCACATCCACTGCTTGCCCACCACGTAAATGTTCATGGCGTTGGCCGGCGGCGTGTACACGCGGAAGTAAATCAGCGCACCCCACACAAACATGATGAGAAACAGGCCAAGCGGAATGATCGTCCAAGTTGCCTCCAGCATCGTCGATCCTTCAATCTGTACAGCCACCGGGTGGCGTTTCTTGCTGTACAGGATCGAGAAGCTGGTCAAGAGGAGAACCACGATCGTCATACCGATCAGGCTCACCAGCACCATGAAGAAATACAACGCGTCCATCTGCGGCGCGATCTTCGACGCCTCCGGTGGATAGAGCTGAAAGTTCGTCAGCCACTTGATTAGAAAATGCCACAGTACCGGGCTTATGTGATCCATTCCGTTATCCGTTCACTTTCGGAGTCCGCGGCGACTGGTCCTCGTCGCTGGGGTGATCCTTTGTTCCTGTGCCCTGCTTGTCCGTCGCAGCGTGGTGTTCTTGCCGGTAATCGCGGCGGAACATCACAAACATGAATCCGCCCAGCGATGCCATTGTCACGAACCCGCCCAGCTGCACAACTCGAGCCACGATGAGAGAGTGCTTGTTCGTTGACGGATCGTAGTGGTAGCAGTACGTAAGAATGTTGTCGACCGGCGATCCGATCTTTCCGTTCGAAGCCTCCACAAGCCCCAGCCGAAGATCCTTCGGCGAGTACTCAACGCCCAGGTAGTACTGCGCCAGCTTCCCTGCCGGCGTCACAATCTGGATCGCGCTGGCGTGCGCAAACTGCGTGAGCTTTCCATCGGGCCCTGGAATCTTTGCGTAGCCAAACCCCACCGCAGTCGTCAACGCATCAATGTTGGCCTGCGTGCCGGTGAGAAAGTGCCAGCCATACGCGGTCTCGGGATGCCCGTAGCGCTTCACGTAATTGCGCTTCTTGCCCGCGGCGAGATCGGTGCCTTCGCTGGGATCGATACTCACCACGATGATATTGAAATCGCGCCCCGGTATCTCATCCACCATCTGCAGCGCGCCCGTCAGGCCGTTCATCTCCTCGGAGCACAGCATGGGGCATTGATAGTAGACCAGCGCCAGAATCGCCGGCTTCTGCCCGAAGTAGCTTGCCAGCTGCACTTGTTGGCCGGCGTCGTCAGTAAAGGTGAGATTAAGCGGCAGCTGCTCATTGAGGCGCTGCGCAATCCCTACCTTGCTTAGAATGGGAGCCTTCTCGTTTGCCGGCCCCATCTGCTTGTCGCCGTATCCCGACACCTGGGCCATCAGAACCGGAGCCAGCACAACCGCCGCACCCGCCGCCAATGCCGCTGCGCGAGTCATATTCCGGATTGTGCCTCTGCATTGCATGTTGACGACTGCTCCTGCAAACTTCAGTGCCCCTGTCTCGGCGAATACTCATCGCACAAGGGGTAGGAAACTACTTCGAATCCTTCGGTTTCTCCGCTCGAGTGCTGTCGACGCGTTGCAGATCCAATTCGAAAGCCGTTCGCGCAAACCCGGTGGTCAAAGGAACCTTGACCGTTGGTTTATGATCGCCGGTCAGCAACGGTGCCGCCTGCGTGGCAGTGGCAACCGGCAAGCCACGCTGCGCAATCAATTGGATGGCGCGATCGATGGGGATGCGAACTTTGCCCGTCTGCCCATCGACCCGCGTGTAGTAATCCAGCAGCAAGTCCTCGCGTGCATGCAGGTCGGCTACGTCCTGGTTGCCATCGTCAGTCTGCACCCGCGGCGTGGGAAACTGCTGAGTCAACTCCGCCATCTTGGTCTGCAGCGCGGGACTGTTGGGCAAATTTCCAAGCTGGCGCACATCTACCGTCTTGGTCCACTTGCTGTTGCGCCCGTCTTCCTTGTTCAGCTCCGCGTTAATGACCTTGCCGATGCCGTAACAAAGGATGCCCGTGACCGCAACGAAGATGGCCAAAGCGGTGAGAAAGACGATGATGCCGGTAACGCGAACGTCGCTGCGCTCATAGCCTGCTGACGCGTCAACCTCTTCATGGTCGTGCGGCGGCACATGGTCGTTATGCTGTGGCATGTTCAGGCTCCAGAATCTCCGCCAGGTGCGGATCGTTGACTTGAACCAGCGGCCGCGTCTTCAACTGCATGCAGAAGAACGCAATCCAGAAGGACGCCAGCGCCACCGGAACAGCCACATATTCAAAGATTCCCCAGCTTGCGTGCAGGTTGCGCGCTGCGTCCTTGAAGTTTGGCTCAATCAGCCAGAACAGATCGAACGCCTTCGCAAATATCATCCATTGGCACACGCGAATGAGCCGCTTCTTGTTGCGCTTGATGTCGCGCGAGAGCAGTAGGGTGAACGGAATCAACCAGTGGAACGCGAAGTCCAGGGTGATGATGATGGCCCAGTTTCCGCGAAGGCGATCAAGATACCAGCCAATCTCCTCAGGCAGATTGCCCGACCAGATGATCAACCATTGTCCGAACGCCAGGTAGATGTTGAGCATGACGAACGCAAACGTGAACTTGCCCAGGTCGTGCTGCTCAGTCTGCCGCAGGATGGTCTTGAATGGCTCGCCCTTCGACAACCCAATCGACACAATGATTGAGAAGGCCAACACCATATAGCCTTGGCCCACCAGGAACAGCAGTCCATACACCGACGAGTACCAGGTCGGGTCGAGCGACATGACCCAGTAGATCACCGCCGCCGTCATGGTCAGCGCATACACAATGATTCCCGGCCCGCTGACGTTCTCCATTTTCTTGATCCAGTAAGGCGTGTTGGCCGGTGAATCCGTATCGCGCTTCA
>JANXQR010000727.1 GCA_025353435.1 Acidobacteriota bacterium
GCAACAAGCAGGCTCGGATCGCGCTGACCTACATATTTGGCATCGGTGACCCGCGCGCCAAAAAGATCCTGGAGAAGGCCAATGTCGACGGCTTCAAGAAAATCCAGGATCTTGGCGAAGACGAGGTCAACCGCATCCGCCAGGTGATTGAGGACGAAGGTGAAGTCGAGGGCGATCTCCGCAAGGACGTCCAGATGCACATCAAGCGCCTCATTGACATCCAGAGCTATCGCGGCACCCGCCATCGCCGGTCGCTGCCGGTGCGCGGCCAGCGCACCCACACCAACGCCCGTACACGCAAGGGCCCGCGCAAGGGAACTGTGGCCGGCAAGAAGAAAGCGACAGGTAAAACCTAAATGGCGAAACCAGAACAGAAAGCTGGAGCGGGCAAGACTGGCGCCGGCAAGGCTGCCAAGAACAAGAAATTCAAAAAGCGCGAGCGCAAGAATGTGCCATTTGGCATCTGCCACATTCAGGCTTCGTTCAACAACACCATCGTCACCATCACTGACCAGATGGGCAACACGCTCAGCTGGAAGAGCTCCGGCTCTCTCGGCTTCCGCGGTTCACGTAAAGGCACCCCGTTCGCGGCTCAGCAGGCAGCATCCAACGCCGCCAGCATGGCTCGCGATCACGGCCTGCGCGCCGTCGACGTTCGCGTCGCCGGTCCGGGTTCGGGCCGCGAGTCCGCAATCCGCGCACTCGCAGCGGCGGGTGTTGAAGTGCGCTCCATCCGCGACGTCACGCCGGTTCCGCACAACGGCTGCCGTCCGCCCAAGCGCCGCAGAGTGTAAAGACAGTTGTCAGTGTTCAGTGATCAGTGGTCAGTCGAGCCCGTTGGAGTCATGGCGGTCATCGAGCCACGGAAAACTGAGCTGACAGCAGTGAGGCGGTCATTCATAGTTGATGCCGTCCATCGCAGCACGAATAACTGATCACTGACCACTGTTCACTGATCACTGAAAACAGGGCCGGGAAGAAGCTCTTCCGAATCAAAAGTTCGGAGGACCGTAAACCGGCCGTCATCCGAAGTCAGGAGAAGAAATGGCTCGTTATACCGGGGCAGTCTGCCGCCTTTGCCGTCGCGAAGGCACCAAGCTCTTTTTGAAGGGCACCAAATGTCACTCCGATCGCTGCCCCATCGAGAAGCGCAACTTCCCGCCGGGCATGCACGGCAAAGATCGCAAGGCCAAGATCGTCGGCTACGGCCTCCAGTTGCACGAAAAGCAGAAGGCCAAGCGTATGTACTTCACGCTTGAGGGCCAATTCCGCGCGTACTATGAAAAGGCCAGCCGCGCCACCGGCGTCACCGGCGAACTGCTCATCCAGCAGCTCGAGCGTCGCCTTGACAACGTTGCCTATCGCCTCGGTTTTGCCATCTCGCGTCGCCAGGCCCGCCAGGTCGTCCGTCACGGACACGTGCAGGTCAACGGTCGCAAGGTCAACATTCCATCATTTCAGGTGAATGTGGGCGACGAGATCGCCATCCGCGAAGGCGCAAAGAAGTTGATCATCATCGAACAGGGCACTCAATACGCCGCCCAGAACCCCGTGCCCGCATGGCTCGAATGTAACTTCGAAGGCATGTCCGGCCGGATTCTAAGCTTGCCCAAGCGTAAGGACGTCAACCTGCCCGTCAACGAGCAGCTCATCGTCGAACTGTACAGTAAGTAGTGCAGTGAACAGTGATCAGTGGTCAGTAATCAGTTTTCCTGTGAGATATGCAGCGTGAACCGATTGCTACCACTGACCGCACCGAAACCCGTAATCAACAGTGATAAAGCTCAGCCCAGCCAAATGACTTTCGTAGTTAGGAGCATTTGCTGATCACTGACCACTGATCACTGACCACTGAAAAAAGGAGAACTTGCGCGGCCGCCGCAAAATGCATCGCGACGTACTTGCCGCGCGGGAAAAGAGATCATTCATATGCTTTGGAGAGGATTCCAGAAACCCAAGCGTCTCGCAGTCGATGCTGAGACACTCACTGACACATTCGGCAAGTTCAGCGCTCAGCCCTTTGAGCGCGGCTTCGGCACCACCATCGGCAATGCACTCCGCCGCACCCTGCTCAGCTCCATTGAAGGCGCAGCCGTCACCGCAGTCCGCGTTGAAGGCGTGTTGCACGAGTTCCAATCGATACCCGGCGTGGTTGAAGACGCAACCGACATCATTCTCAACCTCAAGCAGGTTCCCTTCAAGCTTGCGGGCGATGGCCCCAAGGCGCTTTACCTCCGCGCCGACACACCAGGCATCGTGACCTCTGGCATGATTGAAGCCGACGGCGACGTCGAGATCCTCGACAAGGGCGTATACATCGCAACTGTCTCCGAGGGTGGCAAGCTCGAAATGGAAATGCGCCTCAAGCGCGGCCGCGGCTACATCTCCGCCGACAAAAACTTCGACGGCGATCTCGGCCTGGGCTTCATCCCCGTCGACTCGGTCCACTCGCCCGTACGCCGCGTCAACTACCTCGTTGATGCCGCCCGTCTCGGCCAGATCACCGACTACGACAAGCTCACTCTCGAAGTGTGGACCAATGGCGCAGTGCTCCCGGCCGATGCAGTCGGCTTGGCAGCCAAGCTCCTCAACGACCACATGAACAACTTCATCAACTTTGAAGAGGACATCGAAACCGAGCCGCACCGCGACGACAGCCGCGTCATGCTGCGCAACGACAATCTCAATCGCTCTGTCGAAGAGCTTGAGCTCTCAGTCCGCAGCTACAATTGCCTCAAGAACGCCAACATTCAGTCCATCGGCGAGCTGGTCCAGAAGACCGAAGCCGAGATGCTCAAGACCAAGAACTTTGGCCGCAAGAGCCTCAACGAAATCAAGGAAATCCTCGCGCAGATGGGCCTGTCCCTCGGCATGAGGATCGATGACCAGGGCAACGCGGTCCCCGGACCAACCAGCATCTCGCCCGCCGCAGCGCTGGCCGCAGGTTACAGCCGCTACGACGACGAAGACGAGCCGCTCGATTCCGTCGACCTCCAACTGCCCACCGAGACCGAGAACTTTTAACAGTGGACAGTGGTCAGTTGTCAGTGATCAGCCGGAGCGGGTAACCCTCCGGCTGGCTGATCGCGTACAAATGGCAACCGCAAAAACTGATCACTGAACACTGATCACTGACTTGAAAGAGAGTTTCACATGCGCCATCGCAATGCAGGATTCAAGCTCGGACGCAACACCAGCCATCGTCGCGCACTGCTGCGCAACCTGGTCACGTCCGTCATCATTGAAGATCGTGTGGAGACCACCATAACGAAAGCAAAGGCGGTCCGCCCGCATGTCGAGAAGATGATCACCCTCGGCAAGAAAGGCGATCTCCACTCGCGCCGCCAGGCCCTCAGCTTTCTCATGACCGACGCGGCCGTCACCCGCCTCTTCGAAACCGTGGCCCCGCGCTACGGCGATCGTCAGGGCGGCTACTTACGCATCGTTCGCACCGGCTTCCAGAAGGGCGATGGCGCTGAAAAGGCATTCATCGAACTCCTCGGCGCCGAAAAGCAGCTCGACGAAAAGCGCCAGAAGCGCGCCGACGTCAAGGCCAAGAAGAGGAAGGAACTCGAAGATCAGCTCGAGGCCTCCAAGAAGGACGAAGACAAGGGCGGCGAAGAAGCCGCGTAACCTTCCCCTTCACACAATCCTGGAAGACCCACCACGGGCGTTCGCTTCGGCAGACGCCCTTTTCCTTTTTTGGGCATCATTCCTGTTCCACCGCATCCCACAAGTTATTGATTCACTATTCAACCGACTCTCTCCTTAGCGGACGTATCGTTCACTTTACCCCAGAAATGCGGTTCAGCTCTTATCGAAAGAGGGGATTCATGATCGATACGCCCGCTACTGCCCTTATCCTTGACGGCTCGCTCCAAAGCAAGCGCACTGCCCCCGGCGTCGAGAACTTCGCCAAGTCCTTCCTCGACAACCTTCTGTTCGTCCAGGGCCGTGACCGCGAACGCGCCACGGTCAACGACCTCTACATGGCCCTCGCCCACACCGTGCGCGACCGCCTCGTCGAGCGATGGGTGCAGACCACCGCCAATTACCGTGCCCAGGATGCCCGCGTGGTCTGCTACTTTTCCGCCGAGTTTCTTACCGGCCCCCACCTCGCCAACAACCTCATCAATCTCGATATCTACGAGGAGGCCGATCAGGCGATGCAATCCCTTGGCCTCAACCTCGACACGCTCATTGAGCAGGAAGAGGAGCCCGGCCTCGGCAACGGCGGTCTCGGCCGCCTCGCCTCCTGCTTCATGGATTCCCTCGCGACCCTCGATATCCCCGCCATTGGCTACGGCATTCGTTACGAGTACGGCATCTTCGATCAGGAAATCCGCGACGGATGGCAGATCGAAACCACTGACAAATGGCTACGCCTCGGCAACCCATGGGCGCTCGAACGCCCTGAAGACGCATTCGAGGTCAAGTTCGGCGGCCGCACGGAAAGCCTCCCCGACGGCCCTGGAAAGTTTCGCGTTCGCTGGGTCCCTCAGAAAGTCGTCCGCGGCATTCCCCATGACACCCCCATCCTCGGCTACCACACCAATACCGCCAACACCATGCGCCTCTGGTCCGCGCAGGCCGTCGAGTCCTTCGACTTTGAAACCTTCAACACCGGCAACTTTTTCGGCGCCGTCGCCGACAAGGTCTCGTCTGAGAACATCTCCAAAATCCTCTATCCCAACGACGAAGAGATCAAGGGCAAGCAACTTCGCCTCGAGCAGCAGTTCTTTTTCGTTTCCTGCTCACTGCAGCACATCCTCACCATCCAAAAGCACCAGAGCCGGCCCTTGGCTGACCTCCATCGCAACTTTGCCATCCAGATGAACGACACCCATCCCGCCATCGCCGTCGCCGAGCTCATGCGCCTCCTCGTCGACGAGAACAACCTCGAGTGGGAGGCCGCCTGGAACACCACCACCCGCACCCTCTCGTACACTAACCACACACTCTTGCCCGAGGCCCTCGAACAGTGGCCGCTCGCCATGTTCGGCGCTCTGCTGCCGCGTCATCTCGAGATCATCCAGGAGATCAACCGCCGCCACCTCGACAACGTTCGCTCCCGTTTCCCCGGAGATGAAGATCGCGTCCGACGCCTCTCCCTCATCCGCGAAGAAGGGGAGCCAGCCGTCCGCATGGCCCACCTGGCCGCGCTCGGCAGCCACGCCATCAACGGCGTCGCAGAACTCCACACCGAATTGCTCAAATCCAACGTTCTTCGCGATTTTTACGAGATCTCTCCTGAAAAGTTCTCCAACAAAACCAATGGCGTCACACCCCGTCGCTGGATGGTCCTCGCAAATCCTCAGCTTGCCGAACTGCTCACCGCGCGCCTCGGCTCCGGCTGGATTCACGACCTCGAAAAACTGCGCCGCCTCGAAGCCTTCATTGACGATCCCGAGCTCGCCCGCGCCTGGCATCTCATCAAGCTCCACAACAAGGAGCGCCTCGCCGGTTACATCCACTGTTCCCTAGGCGTTGACGTCGACCCCACATCCCTTTACGACGTCCTCGTCAAGCGCATGCACGAGTACAAACGCCAGCACCTCCAGGTGCTCCACATTCTCGCACTCTACAAACGCATCC
>JANXQR010000820.1 GCA_025353435.1 Acidobacteriota bacterium
TCTACGCCCGCTCGGTTCCCGGCGACGTGGCCCGCGTGGAAGACCGCACGTTCATCTGCTCGCTCTCCAAAGACGCAGCCGGCCCCACAAACAACTGGGAAGACCCATTCGTCATGCGCCGCCGCCTCAAACAGCTTTTCAAGGGCTGCATGAAGGGCCGGACGATGTACGTGCTTCCGTTCAGCATGGGGCCGATCGGGTCTCCCATGTCTGGGATCGGTGTCCAACTCACGGATTCCCCTTATGTCGTCGTCAACATGCGCATCATGGCGCGCATCGGGGCCAAGGTCTTCGCGGAGATTGACAAGGACGAGCGGCGTGTCGTGCCCTGCGTCCACTCCGTCGGCATGCCGCTCAAATCCGACGACCATGACGTTCCCTGGCCGTGCAACGACACCAAATATATTGTTCATTTCCCTGAGACCCGCGAAATCTGGTCTTTCGGGTCCGGATATGGCGGCAATGCGCTTCTCAGCAAAAAATGTTTTGCCCTGCGCATCGCATCCAACATCGCGCGCGACGAAGGCTGGATGGCGGAGCACATGCTGATCCTTGGCGTGGAAGACCCTTCCGGCAAAAAGACCTACGTTGCTGCTGCCTTCCCTTCCGCATGCGGCAAGACAAACTTCGCAATGCTGATTCCGCCCAAGGCCATGAAGGGGTGGAAGGTCTGGACGGTCGGAGACGACATTGCGTGGATCCATCCCGACGCAACAGGGAATCTACGAGCCATCAACCCTGAAGCCGGCTTCTTTGGCGTCGCGCCGGGCACTGGGATCAAGACCAATCCCATGGCCATGGCAGCTCTCTCAAAGAACACCATCTTCACCAACGTGGCTCTCACTCCCGAGGGCGGCGTGTGGTGGGAAGGCATGACCGACAAGCCTCCCGCCGAATGTGAAGATTGGCGCGGCGAGCGCTGGACCCCGGAGATCGGCAGTGAGGTCGGTCGCACCGCAGCTCATCCCAACGGACGCTTCACCGCTCCGGCGTCGCAGTGCCCCATCATGGATCCTGATTGGGAGTCGCCCGAGGGCGTGCCCATCCAGGCCATCGTCTTTGGCGGTCGCCGCTCCCACACGTTGCCACTCGTCTACCAAACCTTCAACTGGAGCAGCGGTGTCTACACCGGCGCCACCATGGGCTCGGAGACCACTGCGGCCGCTACCGGAGCCGTCGGCAAGGTTCGCCGCGACCCCATGGCCATGCTGCCCTTTTGTGGCTACCACATGGGCGACTACTTCCGGCACTGGCTCAAGATGCAGCGCGGCCTCGACCACACTCCCCGCATCTTTCACGTGAACTGGTTCCGCAAAAGCGCCGATGGCAAATTCCTCTGGCCCGGGTTCAGTGAAAATATGCGCGTGCTGCGCTGGATCGTCGAGCGCGTGCAGGGCCAGGCGCACGGCCGTGAGACAGCCATCGGATGGGTGCCTCGCTATGAGGACATTGACTGGTCCGGCCTCGATTTCTCCCCCGAAGCCTTCAACGAATTGATGGACGTGGATCGTGCAGCGTGGCGTCAAGAGATCATCGGCCACGAGGGACTTTTCATCGAACTGCACGACCACTTGCCCCCGGAAATGATTTACGAGCGCGAGCTCCTCATCTGCCGCTTGTAATGGCCGCGGCTCAAATTCTGTGAAGGAGCTCGGATTCCTGAAGAATTCGCTGTTGCCTTGACGAGTTTTTGGTTTATAGTAGAAAGTTCCGCACTACTTTGGAGCGAGCCGCAAACCCGCGGCCAGCAAGACGTGAGAAAGCCTCGGCGGACACCCTTCGAGGTTCGATTTCGTTTCACCGCTCAGCCGGCAGCAAGAAACATTTTTCGGAAATTGCTGTACGCCAAAGCCTTAATGCATCGATAGATGCGACCATCCGGGAGCGGCCAGCTCGCAGGAACTCAACGCGGGCAAACCGCTAACTGAAATGCCGTAATTCAAGCCGTCTTATCTGTTTGCAAAGGATCGCCCTATGCCTTCTTCGCATCGACGTCTTCGTGTACCTGCCCCCCAAGGGCTTTACCATCCGCGCAACGAGCATGACGCTTGCGGCATGGGATTGGTGGCCAGCATCCGTGGCGAAAAGAGTCACGACATCATCCGCAAGGGCCTCGAGGTCCTCATCAACCTCACCCATCGCGGCGCTGCGGGCTGTGACCCGGAGACAGGCGACGGCGCAGGCATTCTCATCCAGATACCGCATGTATTCTTCGCCCGCGAGTGCGGCGAACTCGGTATGCAACTGCCCGAAGCCGGCGCCTACGGCGTGGCCATGGTGTTTCTCCCTGTGGATAAACATAGCCGCCTGCAGTGCGAAGGCATCATCGAGCGCATCGCCCAGGAAGAGAGTGCCGCGGTGATTGGCTGGCGCGACACACCGGTCAATGGCGACGCCATCGGCCGCGAAGCGCGTGCGTCACAGCCGTATATCGAGCAGCTATTTGTCCGCCGTCCAAAAGACATCGATGAGGACACCTTCGAGCGTCTTCTTTATCGCATCCGCCGCCGCACGGAAAACGAGATTGAAGATTCAGAGATCGAAGGCAAGGAAGATTTCTACGTTCCATCGTTTTCATGTCGCACCATCGTCTACAAGGGCCTGATGCTGGCGCCGCAGATCGAAAAATTCTACTTCGAGCTGGCCAATCCGCTGGTGGCCAGCGCCCTCGCCCTCGTTCACCAGCGCTTTTCCACCAACACGTTTCCGAGTTGGAAGCTGGCTCATCCCTATCGCTACGTGGCCCACAACGGCGAAATCAATACCGTCCGCGGCAACGTGAGCTGGATGAACGCGCGCCAGTCTGTCCTGCGCAGCCCGTTGCACGGCGAGGGCATCAACGATCTTTTCCCTGTCATTGTGCCCGGCGGCAGCGACTCCGCTTCTCTCGACAATGCCGTCGAATTTCTCTTCCAATCTGGCCGCTCGATTGACCATGTCATGGCCATGCTCATTCCTGAGGCGTGGTCAGGCAATCCTGATATGGACGCGGAAAAACGCGCGTTCTATGAGTACCACGCATCGCTGATGGAACCATGGGACGGCCCCGCCGCCATTGCATTCACCGACGGCCGCGTCATCGGCGCCACCCTTGACCGCAACGGCTTGCGCCCCGGTCGCTACATCGTCACCAAGGACGATCTGGTCGTGCTTGCTTCTGAAGCCGGCGTGATCGATGTGCCCGCGCAGGATATTCGCAAGAAGGG
>JANXQR010000525.1 GCA_025353435.1 Acidobacteriota bacterium
TTCCGGCGGGCAGCAGCAACTGGTGGGCATCGCGCGCGCCGTGGTTCATGCGCCTTCTCTTCTGTTGGCAGACGAGCCTACGGGCAACCTGCATTCCACACAGGCACGCGAGATTATGGACCTGTTCCGTGAACTGAACAATCAAGGCACCACGATTGTCCAGGTAACACACTCGGATGAAAATTCTCGCTACGGCAAACGAATCCTGGAGCTGCATGATGGATGGCTCACACGTGACGAAGCCGTCTCCGCGCCGGTCGAGGAGGTCAAGGCTCAGTGACTGATTACTCGGTAAGCAGCTCTCATCGGTCTCCAAATCGACCTCATTCGCGATTTTCCTCGTGCGCGCGGCTGAAGGCAATCGTCGCAGTCGTGCTCCTGCAAGCCAATCTGGCGTTTGCCGCCGAGCCGTTGAACCCGGAATCTCCGATACAGGCACAGGCGCCAGCAAGTACGCAGACAACCCCGCCTACACCCGAGGCGCCAGCGCCCGCGGCGAATGGCGCAACGGCCGCGCAGCCTACGCTGGCGCAACAGGCGCAACAGGCACAGCAGCAGGCGGTTGCCCCACAACAGCCGTTCCATGTGGACTTGCCGCGCTCGCATAATCCATTTTTCGCTTATCTGCCCAGCAGTGCTCCTGAACTGAACTTCAACAACTCTCCGCGTCTGGAGAGTCTCATCCGCGATGGAAAACTCTACATTTCGCTGAACGATGCGATTGCCCTCGCCATCGAGAACAACCTCGATCTTGCCTACTTTCGCTATAACTTCCCCATCGCTCAGACCGATATCCAGCGCACCAAATCCGGCAGCCCCGCTAACGGTGTCAACACCAGCATCTCCCAGTCCACGCAAGGTGGCTTTGGTGCCTCTTCCGGCGGAGGCGGCTCGGGCGGATCCGGGTTCTCTGCCGGCAACGGCGGCATCGTGACGTCGACGCTCGGCGAGGGAACCACGGTCCCCTCCTTCGATCCGTTCCTCATTTTCAAGGGCTACGTCGATCACACCGTGGTCCAGGAGACCAACCAGTTTCTGGGCGGCATACCCACGGCCAAAACCAACACTATTCAGGGCCAGGCCAATTACAGCCAGTCCTTCCCGCTGGGCACCAACGTGTCCGCTCAGTACCTGGGACAACGCCTTACCACCAACTCACCGTACAACGCCATCAATCCTGAGCTGTATTCCAATTTTGCAGTGCAGATCACGCAGCCTCTCCTGGCGGGCTTTGGCCGCTCCACCAACGAACGTTTCATCCGCATCGCCAAGCGTAATGCCCAGATCACGGACCTTGCCTTCAAGGCGCAAGTCATCGCCACCGTCACGCAGGTCGAGAACATCTACTGGGATCTTGTGGGCGCCTATCAGGACGATCAGATAGCGGATCGCTCGCTCGGCTTTGCGCAACAAACGCTCGACATTGACCAGAAGCAACTCGACCTCAACGCCATCCCCGCCATGCAGGTCATGACCGATCAGTCTGCGGTCGCCACCGCCGAGGGTAATCTCACCGTCGCCCGCGCCAGCCTGCGTCTGAACGAACTGCTGATCAAGAACGCGCTTACCAAGGTCGACGACCCCACGATCGATGAAATGCCCGTCATTCCCCTCGATCTCAAGGGAGCACCCGATCCCGACGCTTCCATATCCATCAACGATCTGATTGCCGAAGCTGAAAAGAACCGTCCCGAAGTCGCCATTTACAAGATGTCCGCCGAGGTGCAGAAGCAGGCTCTGAAGGACATCAACAGTGAACTCCTCCCTAAGCTCGATATGTATGGGTTCTATTCCGGTGCCGGGACAGCCGGTCCGAAAAACCCGGATTGCACCCTGTCCGCAGAGCAATGTTCCTCGAATCTACCTACCGGTTTCCCGGGCATGTTCCAGAACATCTTCAACTACTCTTCTCCCGAATACCAGGTTGGCATGACCCTTTCCATTAATCTGCGCAACCGCCAAGCCAAAGCCGATCAGTTCCGCGCCGTGCTGCAGTACCGCCAGAGCCAGATCAGTTCCGAACAGCAGCAGAAAACTATCCTCTTCGACGTGCGCAATTCTCGCTTCGCTCTTGAACAGGCCCAGGCTCGCGTCGACGCCGCACAGAAGGCCCGCGACCTGGCAAAGCGCACGTTTGACATCACCGCGCAGGAACAGAAACTCGGAGCCAAGTCCAGCTACGATGTGCTGGTCACGCAGAACAGTCTGGCCATTGCCGAATCCACTCTCGTTGGCGCGAAGACGGCGTACGAAAAAGCGAAAGTGGATATCGAGCGCGCTACAGGAAAGACGTTGAACCGGATGCGCGTTTCGATCGAAGACGCAAAAACCGGCGTAGTCACGCACGAGCCGTAGAATCAATGGAAGCGCTTAGGTCCGCCGCAGTACATTCCGATTACAAATTCTCGATTGACGCTGCGAAGTCCGGCACTCTGGAGGCGAACCATTCCGAGTAAGCAAGACAAAATTCGAGTGCTGGTCGCTGACGATCAACCGCACATCCTTGAGGCAGTCGAACTGCTGCTGAAGCCAAAGGGAATCGCTGTCGATTGTGCCCGCTCGCCTCAGCTTGCAATCGAGGCGCTCGGCCAGGCTGAATATGATGTCCTCCTGATGGACTTGAATTACACCCGGGACACAACATCGGGACAGGAAGGCCTCGATCTGCTCGCCCGCGTGCAGGAGATGGATTCGCGTCTCCCCGTCATTGTGATGACCGCGTGGGGGAACATCGATCTCGCCGTCGAGAGCATCAAGCGCGGCGCGCGTGACTTCATCCAGAAGCCGTGGGAGAACGAGCGCCTGCTCAGTATGATCCGCGTGCACGCCGAACTTCGCCAGGCACTGCGCCGCGCACGCCAACTGGAGTTGGAGAATCGCCTGCTGCGCGGCGAGGGTATGCCGGACTTCGTGGCTGGCGCTCCTTCCATGCAACCTGTGCTCGAATTGATTGCCCAGGTCGGTCCCTCCGATGCCAATGTCCTCATCACCGGCGAACACGGCACTGGCAAGGAAATCGTCGCCAAGCTGCTCCACGCAGCCTCTCCGCGCAGCCGCATGCCGCTCGTTGCCGTCAATGCCGGTGGCCTGCCCGAAGGCACCTTCGAAAGCGAAATCTTTGGCCACGTGAAAGGCGCATTCACTGATGCCCGCACCGATCGCATCGGCCGTTTCGAGCTTGCCAATAACGGCACGCTCTTCCTCGATGAGATTGCCAACGTCCCTATTCGCCAGCAGGCAAAACTCCTCCGCGTTCTTGAGACGGGCGAATTAGAGCGAGTCGGCTCGTCGCAAACCCGGCGCGTGGATGTGCGTGTGCTCTCGGCCACCAACGCCCAGGTGCACGAGGAAGCCGCGGCAGGCAACTTCCGCGAAGATCTGCTCTTTCGCCTCAACACCGTTGAGATCCACATCCCCGCACTGCGCGACCGCCGAGAAGATATCCCCCTGCTCGCAGCCCACTTTCTCAATCGCAACCGCTCGCGCTATCGCAAGCAGGTCACCGGTTTCACCCACGCGGCCATGCAGCAGATGATGCAGTATGCATGGCCGGGCAATGTCCGCGAACTCGAACACACGATCGAGCGCGCGGTGCTTCTGAGCCGCGGTGAGGAGATCGAGCCATCAAACCTCGCAATCTCCCCAGGAAAATTCTCGGTGCAATCCATCGACAACATGAGCATTGACGAAGTGGAGGCCCTGCTCATCCGCAAGGTGCTGCGCCGCTGCGATGGAAAGACTGAGCGAGTGCCGCAACCAGCCGGGCGATTGCT
>JANXQR010000866.1 GCA_025353435.1 Acidobacteriota bacterium
CATATCTTCACGCCATTGCCGCGGCCAGCGAGATCGAAAACGCCAAGGCGCTCGAGCAAGCGGACCAAGTGCAATTCAACAATGCCCATGCGGCCCACCAGGCCGGCACAGTCTCCAATCTCGACGAGTTGCGCCCCCGCGTGCAGTATCAGGCGCAGCAACAGGCCACCATCGCCGCTGAGAATAACTACGAGAAGGACCTGATCCTGCTGAAGCGCGAAATCGGCCTTGACCCCGGCCAGAAAATCGTCCTGACAGATCGCGCTCCTTATAGCGAGCTAGCCGTGCAGACACCTGAAGAAGTCCGCGCCATTGCTTACCGCAGTCGGCAGGACTATCAGAACCTCCAGAACCAGCAGGTTGAGCTTAAAGCCGTACACGCCGCTTATCGGAGCCAGCGTCTGCCCACACTCAGTTTCAGCGGCAACTATGGCGTGCAGGAGATCGCCGGCGTCGGCTCTCACGGCACCTTCTTCGCGGCGGGCACGCTGAGCATCCCCCTCTTTCGCGAAGCCAGTCTCCGCGGCAACATCGATGCCTCCGCGGCCCAGGTCAACGCGGTCAACTCACAGCTTGACGACCTTCGCACCAAAATCGATCAACAGGTCCGCTCCGCCCTCCTCGACGTCACTGCGGCCGGCCAGCTCGTCCAGGTAGCCCGTTCCAACGTTGAGCTTGCCACCCGCGCCCTCAGCGATGAATCCGAGCGCGTGAATGCCGGTGTTGACAACACCCTGCCCCTTGTCGCCGCTCAGGCCACGCTCGCCAATGCGCAGAACAATCTCGTCGAGACCCTATACCAATACAGCATGTCCAAACTCCTGCTGGCTCGCGCTTCCGGCGTTCTGGAGACCCAATACCGCGCTTTCCTGGGCAGGTAGCTCTCGGTATTTAACACCTTGCTTCCAGAGTGCTTAAGCGCACTGAATGTCTGCTGTCCATCCCGTACAATTCCTGTTATGCCGCAGACCAGCCTCCCGGCGCCTGCAGCGGGAGAGCCAGCGTGAAAACATCTTCAATATTCTTGGCCGTTAGCCTGTGCGCAACAGCCGTAGGTGCAAACTGCCAGACTGCCGACCTCAAGACGACCCTCGCCGGAATCAGCCACCGCGGCCGCGCGCTTTACGCATACGATCAGGCGGCGACTAACGGCACAGACGCCATCTTTGCCCTCAAGCCGAATACTGAGGGCCTCACGCATTACCTCTGCATCCGCACACCCAAGGGCTGGCGGGTGATCTTTCCCAAGTGGAATGCGGCCCACACCAGCATTGTCGTGGCCTACGAGGCTACCGAAAAGACTCCCGGCAAATTCGAGGCTCACAAGATCGATCCGCCGAAGCCGGGCGACAAGGATTTGCAGACGCGTGAAACTGCTCTCGAACTGGCAATCCATGACTTTACGCAGCCCAAGCGTCCCTACAATACGGCAATCCTGCCCGCGCCGGGGGGCAACTTCTACGTCTACCTTTATCCCGGCCAGATCAAGGCCAACACCTGGCCCATTGGTGGCGACATCCGTTACACCATCTCTGCGGACGGTCTGAAGATTATTGACAAGCGAACTCTGCACAAGTCGATTCAGGATTCACAGCCCAAACCCGGATCCAATGAAGTCGCCGGCTATCACTTCCATGTCGTCACTACCCTCCCCGAGGACACGGATGTCCTTTACGTGCTGAACCGCAAGCCGTCCATGCCGGAATACATCGGGATCGAGGACACAATGAAGCCCGCCGAAATGAAGAAATTCTTCCTCGTTAACACCGACGGCAGCATCACTACGGCCTCTGAGAAGGACATCCCCGCCAACAACCCGGCTAACAATAAGAAGAAGTAGGACCCCCACCATAAGTGAAGGGTGCATTTACACTGGCCTTCTATGTTCGGCCTTCGGCCCCGGCTTCCAGTCACTGAACAAGAGCGCCTCTGGGTAGACAGAGGCTTCGAGCGACTCGACCAAAAGCTTGGGTCGAGTCGCATGTTCAATTCGCGCGTTGTCCTTCCCACAGACGAGTTTTTTCCTGACGTCTACGACAAACGAGAGTCGGGATTAAAGTTGCTCTTTCGCCGAGTTTGCGGCTACATGGGTGTCGATTCCGCAACCGTCGACCTCGAAGTGATCCCCGATTCCAGCGAAATCATCGAGGCGCTGCCTGCATACCAATCCTCGGACGAAGGCCCGGCTGGACTGCACTTCGGGGGCACCGATTCAGAGCGTCCTTTGATCGCCGTCAAGCAATCGGCTCTCAAGGACCCCCTGGTGGTAATTGCCATCCTTGCCCACGAACTCGGGCATGTAATCTTGCTTGGCGGCGGCCATCTGAGTCGCGATGAGGAAGACATGGAGCCGATGACTGACCTTGTCACTGTCTACCTCGGCATGGGCATCTTCACCGCCAATGCATCCCGCCGATTCCTGCAGTTTCAGGATGACCGGAAGCAGGGTTGGTCGGCGAGCCGCCTCGGTTACCTCTCTGAGGTAATCTATGGGTACGCCCTCGCGCGGTTTGCACAGCTTCGCGGCGAAACTCAGCCAACGTGGATCGCCCACCTCTCAACCAACCAAAAGTCCTATTTCAAGCAATCGGCTGCCTGGCTCCGAACAAGGACCGTGCCCACTCAATGAACGGTCAAGGCCGTCCACGCCAGGCCAACACCCATAGGGAGCGGATTGAAATGCACAGAAAGCTGCACATCAAATACTATGTGGAGCCGGACACAGCGGCCCTCGCCCGGAGGGCAGCGCAGTATTTCAGTGAAATGGTGAGCGAAGCAGTGGCCGATCAGAACTGGGCCAGTATCGCCATCAGCGGCGGGTCCTCCCCCAAAGCCGCCTTTCAACTGCTTGCTGACCCAAATCAGCCCTGGCGCGCCCGCATGCCATGGGACAAGCTCAATCTCTACTGGGTCGACGAGCGAACAGTCCCGGCTGATCATCCTGACTCCAACTACCGCATGACCCGTGAAGCACTTCTTGATCAGGTGCCCGTGCATTGGGATCAGGTGCATCGCATGGAAGGTGAATTAGACCCGGAGATAGCCGCCGCGCGCTATGAGGCTGAACTTCGCAATAACTTTCGCCTCGAAGGCGCAGAAAGTCCGCGTTTTGACCTCATCTCCCTCGGCATGGGTCCGGATGGCCATTGCGCTTCGCTCTTCCCCCACACCGAAGCCATCCATGAAATGACCCGCCTCGTGACCGCCAACAACGTCCCGCAGCTCAACACCCGGCGGATCACCCTGACGTGGCCGGTCATCAACCATGCTCGCTCCGTATTTTTCCTGATTGCGGGAGCCGATAAGGCCGACCGCGTTCGCGAAGTTTTCATGGGACCGCACGATCCTGAGCGCCTCCCCAGCCAACTCATCTGGCCCTCAAGCGGTATACTCACTCTGTTTCTGGATAAGGCCGCTGCTGCGCATCTGCCCGCAACCGACGGGGAAGGCAGCGGTGTTTTGGAGAGGCAACGATGATTCTGGCCGGCGACGTAGGCGGCACCAAGGTTCACCTGGCGCTGTACGACTTTAACAACGGAAAGCTCACTTACAAACGCGAAAATCGATTTCCAGCCAAGGAATATTCGGGCCTCGAAGACATCGTTCGCGAGTTTCTATCCTCTGACAAGGCCACCGCGGCCTGCTTTGGCGTTCCCGGCCCAGTCCGCGATGGACGCCTGCGCCTCACCAACCTGCCGTGGACCCTCGACAGCCGCGAACTCGCAGCCAACCTCCACATCGATCACGTCTTTCTGATCAACGACCTCGAAGCCAATGGCTACGGTATTGCCGAGCTCCAGCCAGACCAGATCTACACCCTCGCTGAAGGCGACCCCAGCCAGATCGGCAACCGCGCACTCATTGCCGCGGGCACAGGCCTCGGAGAAGGCCTCCTCACCTGGAACGGCCGCATGCACACCCCTTACCCTTCCGAGGGTGGACACGCCGACTACGCTCCCCGCAACGAGGATGAAATCGACCTGCTCCGCTACCTGAAGCAGAAATACAACGGTCGTATCAGCTGGGAACGCGTCGTCAGCGGCATGGGCATGACCAGCATCTTCGAGTTTCTTCGCGACGTTCGCGGCATGGAAGTTGCGCCCGATCTCGCCGAACAAATCGCGGATGCCCACGACCCCAACTCCATCATCACGGAGATGGCGCTCGCCGGCCGCAGCGAAATCTGCGAGCGCACCATGGACATGTTCGTCTCCGCTTACGGCGCAGAGGCCGGCAACCTCGCTCTCAAAATTCTCTCCGTCGGCGGCCTCTACATTGGCGGCGGCATCGCACCCCGCATCCTCGAGAAGCTCAAGGACGGCACCTTCATGAAGGCATTCACTGACAAGGGCCGGCTCTCACAACTCCTCATCAACATGCCCGTCCGCGTCATTCTCGAAAGCCGCGCCGCCGTCATGGGCGCCGCTGCCTTTGCTGAAGCACGAGCCGCCGAACTCAGCGGCGTCTCCGCGCGCGCTGCCTCCGTCAAATTCTAACTAAGCGCTCACTGCGCAATGGACCAAGGGCCAGCCCCATCGGCTGGCCTTTGGGTGCCATTCAGCCGCCCAGGCTGAAGATCACGTTGATGGTCGTCTTCACTTCTACCGGCTGCCCATTCAAGATGTAAGGCTTGTACTCCCAGTGAGACACGGCCAACAGTGCGGAAGCCGCGAGTGACGGCGATGGAGCCGAAACCACGTGGAGATCGTGGACCGCTCCATCCATTCCGATAATTCCTTCTATTACCACCTTTCCACTCACACCGGCCTGCTTCGCGTCGTTGGGGTAAACAGGGGTCTGATTCTTAATAAGAAATCCCTGCGCCACGCCTGCGCTGATTGCGACGAGGGAAAGAGCGTCCGAGTGTGAGGCATCCGCGGGGGGCGTCAATTCCGGGTCGTCCAACTTGAGTCCCGTAACCGTCTCGACTTCCGCAGTTAAGAGCTTGCGTTTGCCTTCGAGCATTTCAATCTCGCGTGCCAAGTAGCGGTCTTGCAGTTTCGCGATCTTGTCGAACGCCGTGGTTAACGCCCCTCCCGCATAACTGAGGCGTAACGCCGGTAACTTCAGATCGAAGCAATAGGTTTGGAAGATTCCCGTGGGGGCTTCTTGAATGCGGCCGTAGGAAGGAGTCATGGGAACCACCTCTACGCAAGGGAGCTTGACCTTTCCGATTTCAACCGTCTGGCGCTCGAATCTTGATCTGGCGGGGTTCAATTCCTCTTCGCGGGGCAGTGGCGAAAACAACGCGCTTTGCAACTTGTACTCGAAAAACCGGAGACGTTCGCCGGAGTCGAGGTACGCGTGCTTTCCCCCGGCAATTTGCCAGTCCGAATGAGTGGCGCCAGGCCGCGTCCAGGTGCGTCGATTCACTTCGGGCGATACCCACCAATATTCGAAGGAGCCCTTCTCGGAGGGCTGCCCCTTGTTGTCATAAAGTTGATACGTCGCCTTGAGATGGAAGGGCTTCACGGACCCATCATTGAAGTGGTAATGCGGCGCAGCTGCCCGCAGGATCGCCAGCGGCTCTTTGGGGAGTTCCGGAGCTTGATCGGTCGCGGTTTGACTCAATGCAGGCAAAGCTGCCAAACAACACAAAACCAGGGCACGCATAGTGCGAAAAGACTATCACCCGCGCTTCTGGCTTTGCTTCATTCAAAGCGTTCGTCAATGAGTGCCGTCGCGTTGCATTGCAATCTCAATCTTCCTCTGAATCAAGTGCGGCTTCGCATCCCCACACTTCGTCAGCGCCTCATCCTCGCAGACGCGCTCAATTGTCTTGACAGGGTTGTCCATCGTTGCGCTCACAATATGCCCATCGGCCAGGCTGATCGTAATCTCATCCGTAAACGTCTCTTCTCCCACGCCCGCATCGAACTTCCCCTCCGGAGTCTTACTCACCG
>JANXQR010000030.1 GCA_025353435.1 Acidobacteriota bacterium
CGGAACGGACGCCACCAGTGCGCAACGAAGGCTTCTTCTTGCCGTCACCCTGGGCGTCGACTCCGTGACACTGCTGGCAGTGATTCTTGTAGAGGAGAGCACCGGCCAACGCGGCTCTAGAGTCGCCGGTGAGGGGATTGGGCCGTGCGTGGTCGCGGGCGGGAACGGTATCCCAATGCGACGCAGCTGCGGCGAGGGCGCTTCCAAGCGGAAGGGTTAAATTGACGGCGATTAGCACGGCCTTGAGATGCTTCATCGGGCAGCAACCTTCCGCCGATGGAACAACTTGTCTATATCCTCGAATTCTCGGGCGAGACCGAAACGATAGAACTGGTCCATGCTCGAACCCGTCACCCCGATTGCGGGCGAAAAGCTGACACGAAAGTGTGCCGGCAATTCCCACCCAACCACGGGAGCTATGAAATGGGAGGTGTCGCGCAGAGACAATACCCAGGTGTCCCCCAAGCCGCCATAGGCCTCCATGCCAACGATGAACTTTTCGGCGCAGAAAGTGCACCCGCTCTCACTCGAAGCCGAGCGAAGGGGGCGCGCCACGGCGACAGCGTATCCAAACTCCCACGGCGCGTGACCAAGGTTCTTTTCGGCGATGAAGTTCTCCGAAACGTTCCAGTCCCGCACGTTGGAGGAGAGGATCAGCTTCAGCTCGCCTTCATGCTTGTGCTCTTTTCGAGCGACCGAATTCGCCTGGATCAGGTCGGCCTCGCCATCGTGGCCCACCACTTCGAGGACGGTTTTATCGGCTCCAGAGATGTCTTCGAACTCAACATAGAGAACCGGGTTGACCGCGTATTCTTTCATGAGCGGACGGAAGCGATTTTCAATGCGAAAGCCGGTATAGAGCGCGGAATCTCCCGCCGTTGCCTGGCTGTCGAGGTAAAGCTCGGCTGTCCACCACGCGCGCATCCCATACTCGAATTCTGTGGCCAGGGCGCCGGAGCGGCGACCGTGCTCGGGGCGCGTTAGCGCAGTCTTGGTTTCGATCTCCAGGGTCCCGGGCTCCTCAAGGTCGTGAGAATAGGTCACAAAGTAAGGTTTGTCCTGGGCAGCCGCGCGGAATGAGAGGCCGGCGATCAAAAGGAGTAATGCCAGACGCCGGAAATTGACGGAAAGAATGAAGGCACAATGCAATTGGAAATCTCCATTTCAAATGCGACTCTTTTGGTCGTATATGAAATAAGACTAAAACAGTCGGGAATTAAGATCAATGACGAAATTGTAATCTCGGAGAAATCGGCGGCGACCCAGGCGTTTGGTTGACTGTTTCAGATTTGGTTCAGCGCCCAATGCGCGAGGTGCAACGGCGTCCATCACACCGCCCAGGGGGTAAGGGGGGTTAAGGTGTTTAGTTGCTTTCCCAATGAGTTCAGCCGTCCTTGAACCCGAAGCGAGCCCAGGCCGCACAATGGCCTCGCCCGCGTACCAGCGCTACCCGCTTACGCAGGGGGTCAACCCCTGGCTTGTGACCGTAAGTGTAATGCTTCCAACATTTATGGAGGTGTTGGACACGGCGATTGCGTCCGTTGCTCTGCCTTATATCGCGGGAAGCCTGTCGGCCTCAAACTCCGAAGCCACCTGGGTGCTTACGAGTTACCTGGTGGCGAATGCGGTGATTTTGCCGGCTTCAAACTGGTTTGCGAGGCGGTTCGGGCGCAAGAATTTCCTCATTTTCTGCGTGGTTGTGTTTACGGTGGCAAGCTTTTTTTGCGGGGCGGCGCCGTCGCTCGCTGTAATTCTGCTCGCCCGAGTGCTGCAGGGAGCCGGCGGCGGCGCACTGCAGCCGCTTTCGCAGTCCATCTTGTTGGAGAGCTTTCCGGTAAAACAGCGGTCTCAGGCCATGGCGGCGTATGGACTGGGCATCGTGGTGGCGCCGGTGCTTGGACCGACCCTGGGTGGATGGCTAACCGACACATTCAGCTGGCGGTATGCCTTCTACATCAACATTCCAGTGGGGCTGCTGGCGGTCTTCATGATCAGCCGCTTTGTGCACGATCCGCCGCATATCAAAAACGCCAAAGTGGGGCCATTCGACAACATCGGATTCGGCCTCTTGATTGTGTGGACCGGATGCCTGCAGTTGGTGCTAGACAAGGGTCAGGAGGACGACTGGTTTGGCGCGGCGTGGGTGCGCTGGGCGGTGGCGGCGCTGATCTTTGGATTTGTGGGGTGGATTTGGCGATCCTGGGCCAATCCGCGAGGCCTGGTCGACCTGCACATTCTCAAGAACCGCAACTTCAGGACCGGGTGCTTTCTCATAGCGCTTCTCGGTATGTGCATTTACATCACGATTGCGATTCTGCCGTTGTATTACCAGGAGATTCTTGGTTACACGGCATTTGCGGCCGGACTGGTGGTGGGGCCGCGCGGAATTGGCTCGTTCATTGGGTCGCCGATGATCGGGTATTTGGGGTCACGATTCGATCAAAGGAAACTGCTTTCAGCCGGGTTTATTGGTTTTGGGGTCTGCTCGCTGATCTTCGGGACGGTGAATCTCGATATCGGCCCGAGAACGCTGCTGATCCCAATACTGCTGACCGGATTCGCGCTGAGCTTTGTGTTTGTGCCGCTGGCGACGCTCTCGACATCCACGCTGTCGCGCGACGAGATGGGAAACGCCACGGGTCTGTTCAACATGCTGCGGAACATCGGCGGCTCGATCGGGATCGCAATGGCGTCAACGGCACTGATTCGGCGGGCTGCATTCTATCAAACGGAGATTGGGGCGCACGTTTCGGCTTCCGATCCCGCATTTCAACAGAAGGCGCACGGAATGGCGATGTACCTGGGACGCCATTTGGGCGCGGCAAATGGCCGCGGCGGGACGATGGGGCTGATGTACGGAATGCTGCAACAGCAGGCGGCGTTGCGATCCTACGTGGATGTATTCCGCTGGACGGCCCTGTTGGCATTTTTCTGCGCGGGGGCGGTGTGGCTGTTTAGGAAGCCGGAGAAATATGTGGAGCCGCCGGTGGGGGCGCATTAGGAACTGGGCTCGCGAAGCCACATTTCGACCGTGCGCTAGCCCGCGATAACCACCTCCCGTGCTGGGGAGCCCGGGCCACCTCGACGGATCAATACCTTGGCTTTTTGGCACAGCGGGTAGTTTGACAGCACCGGTTCGACGGCAGCGAAGAGCACTTCGGCATCTCGACCGTAGAGGTAAATGGTCGTGATTTCCGGGCCAGACTCGTGCCCATCCAACTCCCCGACGCCGGCGGATTCAATCCGTTGTGTCAACTGATCCTCGAGAGAGCTCACGTCGCAATCCCGATATGCCTCGGCTGGGAGATTGGTGCCGTCGAGATAGATCAGGACTGACTGCTCAGTACCAGGCGCTGCCTGAGTCTTCTCAGATGAGCCGCCTTTGAACACATTTCGAAGATTCTTGAACAAGCTCATAGTTTGGAACAGGCCTCGCAGGGGTGATTGACGAATGGTAGCGCACCTAAGGACGAAAGCAACCGCTTGCAAGTCATTGGCTTCCTATTTTCTGAACGCCGGTTCGGCCAGTTTGCCGGTTCGGTGCTCAGAACGAGAAGGACACTGGCGAGTGGCGGAGGGTTTTCGCGATTTCTCCTCCTTGCCGGCGGTGAAGGAGAATCGCACCGACAGTCGCCGGACACTCGCTTGCAAAAAATCGAACAGGGAACAGAAGCCTGTCAAGAACCGAGGAGAGCATGGGAAATGAGTCAAAGGACCTGGTGGAAGCTGAGAGCACGCTGCGCATCCTGATCGAGAACCTGATCGACGCGCAGGAGGGACTACAGAAGATTGGCGAGGAATTGAAAGACGAGATACTGAAGAGCTTCTTTTTGGCCGAAAGCCTGAAGCGAGCGCAGTTCAGGGGCGAGTTGGAAAACATTCTTCACCAGAAAGGGGTGAAGGATGTAAATGAGACTGGCACTGCGGCAGGCACATTCGCCCGTGCCTGGACAGGTCTCCGCGCGAAGTTGGGAGGTGGCGAGGCCGGACTGCTTCAAGCCGCTGAAGAGTCGGAGCACACCATGATGGAGGCATATGACCATGCGCTGCACAGTGACCTGCCCAGCCCGATGAAGGAAGTGCTGGCGGAGCAGGTTCTATCGATAGTGGCCTCGCACGCTGCCATCCGTATGGCGCTCGAAACTCGAGGTTAAGTTGGGCATTCAGATCGAACGATTATGGGCGCTACACTCAAGCCGCGGAAACCAATTCCAGCCCTTCGTGGGTGATTTCCAGAGTCTCGATGGCGACTTCGCAGGAGTTTGCATTCAGCGTCGGGCCGATCCATTTGCTGGGCCACGCGTTGCGAAGTCTCCAGACAAGCACCGGTTTTTCCGCCTGATCGAGCAGGGTAATGGTCAGGTTTCTGCGGTCGACGAGGCCGCCCATCACGGCGGCGAACCAGTTCCAGAGCGACAGATCCGAGGTCAGGCCACGTTTCAAAACGATGTTGGAGACG
>JANXQR010000050.1 GCA_025353435.1 Acidobacteriota bacterium
GGAAAGCGAGAAGTACGTAGCCTGAGCCGAAGACGACTACACCCAACTTCAGAAACACGAGAACAATTGAGAAAAGGCTTGCGGTGCCGGGGACGGTTGCGGTTGCGCCGAGTGCCAGCGGGAGCGCTGCAAGCGAGCGGATACGATTTGCCTGGAACCGGCGGGCGGCGGCCGGCAGGGCGAGCACTGCGCCGGCAACGAGCAAAATCGCTATCGGCTTTACGCCGGAAATTGCCGCGGCGAAACAAACCAGGCCGACGCAAGCGAGAATCCAGCGGCGGAGGGCGGTGCGGCCGAGCCTCCAGATGGATTGCGCGATGATGGCGATCATGACCGGCTTGGCTCCGTAAAGGAGGCCTTGCGCCTGCGGCAGGCTGCCGAAGTGGACATAAGCAACCGCTAGCGCGAGGGTCGCGATGCATGCCGGAAGGATGAAGCAGAAGCCGGCGATGGCGAGGCCCAGCCATCCTGCCTGTGTGTAGCCGAGGGCCATGGCGACCTGCGTCGAGCTTGGCCCAGGAAGCAGGTTGCAGGCGCCTACGAGGTCGAGGAACTGTTCGCGAGTGAGCCAATGCCGGTGTTCGACCGCCTGATGTTCCATAAGCGCGATGTGGGCGGCGGGTCCTCCGAACGCGGTGACGCCGAGTCGGGCGAAGAAGCGGAACAGCTCGGAGAGTTTGGCGGGAGAGTCGGTCATGCCAGGGTCAGTGTTCCCTCCTGGCAATTCTATTGCTGATTGAGCAGCGCTTCGATCTCCGGCCGGAGTTTGAGGGGGTCCTCATTGGGCGAGTGGCGGCTGACTACGTAGCCGGTGCGGTCAATGAGGAACTTGGTGAAGTTCCATTTGATGCGTTCTATTCCGAGGAAGCTGGGACGGGCTGCCTTCAGCAATTGAAACAGCGGATGCGTAGCCGGGCCGTTTACTTCAATCTTCGCGAACATGGGAAAGCTGACGCCGTAGTTGCGCTGGCAGAATTGTCCAATGTCGCCGGCGGTGCCTGGCTCCTGCGCGCCGAACTGGTTACAGGGGAAGCCGAGCACGTCGAAACCGCGCTCGCGAAATTGCGCATAGATCGCCTCAAGCGCTCCATATTGTGGTGTGAAGCCGCACTGGCTGGCGGTGTTCACGACGAGCAGCACGTGGCCACGGAAATTTGAGAGGCTAAGCCGAGTTCCGTTGAGAAGATCGGCTGAGATGTCGTAGAGAGACCCGGCGGCGGAGGGCATAAGCGAGAACCTCGATGATGGAGGATGTCAAGTCGGCAGCTGGCGCGTCTAAAGCCTTGCAGCGCAAAGAAACCATCAGTGGGCATGGAGACACTTGTATGTTTCGATGCTTTCCGCAGCAGCAACGTTGCGGAGAGTATGGAGCTTGGGGTGGAAGAGGGAATTGAGCCGGAATCGTCCGTTAGACTGGGAGAGGCTCATTTTTTGAACCCGGCCCAGGGACTGGCGGACTCTTCACGGCAGCGACCGACGGAGAAGGCCTGAGCGCGGCAGTGAGTTTGGAAGAGAGACGCGGTTTGCGGGCTGAAGGCCACCAAAGCTGGTTGGGACAGGTTTGGGCGGTGTGGGTGCGGTCCAATATAATCGAGCTTTCCTCAAGGGCAGAGCCAGATTTTCAAGCAATGAGGGTGTGCATATTTTTCCCGTGACTTTGAACCATGGACCGCACCAGTGTGATGAGTGCTCGCCGCAGGGCTTTGGCCCGGTGAAGACCACGTGCATTTCTCTCTCCCGCGCTCTTCGGAACGCGAGCCGGTATGCGCGCACGCTGCTGGTAATCGGGCTGGTATTCACGGCGATGTCGGTGATTGCACAACCGTCGCAGACCGTCGATCAGATCCGGGTAATTGGCAACCGGCGCATTCCCAAGGAAACGGTACTGGCGCGTTTGTTTACACACGTGGGCGATCAGTACGATCCGATATCAGTGGAGCGGGACTTCAACTCTCTTTGGAACACCGGCTACTTTGAGGATGTGCGGATTGAGCGCGAAGAATCAGAGAAGGG
>JANXQR010000062.1 GCA_025353435.1 Acidobacteriota bacterium
CCGACGCGCAGCATCAGCGCCGCGAACCAATTCATCATCACGTCCCAGCGCGTGTGCATGGGCAGCGTCGCCGTGTTGAGATTGAGTTTTCGGACCACCGAATCACCGGTTTCCCCGATGTAAAGGTTCCCCAGGCCGTCAAGGGCCAGATACAGCGGAATCGAAAGCGTGGCGCTCGTAGCCGGTCCACCGTCTCCCGTATCCGCGTTGGCGCCGGTTCCGGCGATGGTGCTGATGATCCCGGTTGTCCCATCGATTTTTCGGACCACATTATTACCGGTATCGGCAATATAAATGTTGCCCAGGCTGTCGGCCAAGGTCGCGAATGGCCCGTTAAGTCTCGCCAATGGTGCGGGCCCTCCATCGCCGGAGTAACCCCAGGCGAAGCTCCCGGCGATGGTGTAGAGAAAGCGGTCCAACGATGATGCGATCAGATATTCAGCTGAAGCCAACGGGCTGTCGACATAGCCCGGCGCCGCGGCAAAGGCGACGATAATCTCCGATGACGTGACCGTGATTGGTGTCGAGTAAACGGCCGACCCGGTGCTGGGATATGTGCCGTTGGTGGTGTAGTAGATCACCGCGCCGGCGCGCTGTCGGTAATGGTGACGCTCTGCGCATTCGGGTAGCTGCCCGCTGCAATCGAGAAGATTGGCGCCGCGGCCTGCGGCAGTGCGGCAGCATGCATACTCATCCCCAGATACACGCCGGCGACCGCAAGGCAATGCAGCAATCCTCGACTGCCCTTGACGATATTCCGCGCGTTGAGGCTTCTCAGATTTTGGCCAGAAGGGCGAGTAAGGCAGGAATTGAGCAACATGGGCGCAGTTCTCCATCGAAGCGAGCGAGGTTTCCATTCGGCCGCCCTCGGCCGACAGCCGCTGAACCATTTGACTCGAACGGTCCATGCGGGAAAAGAAACGGAACGGAACCTCTGTGATTGGAGGTCGCAGGATACCACGGGGATCATTGCGCGTTCGCAAAAATCCCATGGTCACTTTGCCTTGTTGGGCGTACCCTGGGCAGCTCTTTTCTATTCCCTATTCCCTATTCCCTGTTCCCTGTTCCCTGTTCCCTAAAGTTCTAGTTCCTCTGCACGAGATATTCATCCAGCAGAACCGCCACCAGCACCGCCGTCGGCACTGAGACCAGCGCGCCCACCACTCCCGCCACCGCCGACCCAATGAGCAGCGCAACGATGATTGCCAGCCCCGGCAGATCCACGCTTTGCCTCATGATGCGCGGCGTCAGGAACGAGTTCTCGACGTTGAGGTAAATCAGATAGAAGATGCCCACACCGAGCACGCGGCCCCACGAGTCGAACGCCGCCACCAGCAGCGCCAGGGAGACGCAGATGGCCGCGCCAATCACGGGAATGATATTGAGCAGGCCGGTGAGAAAGCCCAGCGCGTAGGCGTAGCGCACATGCAGAGAGGCATAAATTATGGTGCTTACCACGCCCAGAATCAGCATCAGGCTTCCCTGCCCGATCAGCCATTTGCCCATCCGCCCCTTGGCGCGAATCAGCGCCCCGTCCAGCCGCTCCCGCTGGCCGCGCGGAAAGAATGACAGCACCCACTGATAGGCAACATCGCCTTCCAGTTCGAAGTAGACAGTTAGGATGAGACCCATCGCGAGCGTGAACAGTGCGCCCGCCCAGTTCTTTATCGACAACAGAACGTAGGCCGCGCTGTTGCCCAACGTGCTCTCAATCCGCTCCGTCACATCGTCGGGATTGATCTGGCTGGCGAACGGCAGCCTCTTGAACTTGTCGATAAGGGGGGGTAGCCGCTTGGGGGCCTCCTGGGCAAAGTCGTGCAGATCGCGCACCACCGGCGGCACCGCCAGGAAGCCAAATACCACGATTCCACCCACCACTACGATAAGCAGAACGAAGATGGCTGAGCGTCTGAACGGCTGGAAGCGGCCGATTTTGAACGCGGCAACGAAGTTCACCATGGGCTTGAGAACCACCGCGAACAGCGCACTCACATAGAGCAGCAGCAGGACGTCGCGCAGCAGCCACGCCAGATAACAGGCGAAGGCAACGGTGAAGGCAAATACGATGTAGCTGCGGGCTGTTCGCCGGGACTTTGCCTCGGGACTGGACTTTCGGGTCGCTTCCGCTTCTGAAGTGATGATTTCGGGATGAATTACTCGCCTCCGCTCAAAATGGAGCCAACGATCCCGCCAATCAAGCCCGCGCCGCCGACTTGCGGCATCTCGCGTCTTCCGGACGGCAGGTATTCGCTGATTTGATGCGCAAGGCGTGAAATGGGTAATGTCTGCAGCCAAATCGTTCCCGGACCCACCAGTTGGGCGAGGAATAAACCGTCGCCGCCGAAGATCATGTTCTTGATTCCAGGGACCATGGTGATTTGGAAGGAGACCGACGTCATGAAGGCGCCGACATGGCCAGGGTGGACGCGCAGCATCTCTCCTGGCTGGAGGTCTTTGCGGATCAGTTCGCCTGAGAGCTCGAGCCAGGCGGTGCCGTATCCGCTGACCTTTTGCAGCACGAAGCCGTCGCCACCAAAGATTCCCGCGCCGAGCGACTGCTGAAAGCCGACGCCGATGGTGACCTGCGGGGTGGCGCAAAGAAAGCCGTGGCGGTGGACCATGTACTCAAGCCCCTGGCCAACCTGGACGGGAACAATGTGCCCGGGCACCTTGGTGGCGAATGCCACCTCGCCGGGGTATTGCCAGGCGCGATATTCCGTCATGAAGATGCTGCCGCCGCCCACTACGCGTTTGAATACGCCGAATAGCCCGCCGCCGCCACCCATTTGGGTGTGGGTGGTCATCTGGATGGACTGGGTCATCCATGAAAGCTCGCCGCTTTCAGAGAAGAC
>JANXQR010000537.1 GCA_025353435.1 Acidobacteriota bacterium
TGAGACCGACGTCTTCCAACATGCGTTTGGGGAGGTGCTGGTCCTGAAGCTGGTCCAGAGTCTTGCCATTCAGAGTAAGAATGCGGCCGCGGACTGAAGGCATCAATTCGAGAGGTTCGGTAACACCGGACTGATGCGCGAAGAAGTCGCGCACGCAGGTCGACTCTTCGGTTGTCACATCGATGATGAAAATGTTGGGGAGCTTGGGAGACGCCGTCTCGCGGATCTCGCGGAGCAGCGCGGCCTGCATCAAATAGACGGCCAGTATCAGCATGACCCCGGTACCAAGCGCGGCCAGCACCGCGGCGGACTGATTGCCTGGGCGGTAGAGATTCGCCAGCCCGTGACGCAGTGACGACGGAAGGTGAAGCCGCACGCGGTTAAGCATGAAACGCAAAGTGCGCAGAGCGCCCGCGGCCAGCGCTAGAAGAACGGCGAGCGCGGCGGCAAGGGCGACTGCGAACCACGTGCCCACTGTTGCCGAATCAGACAGCTCCCATGCAATTCCTCCGAGGCATCCCAGCACAACAAGTGAGAGCACGAGTTGCAATCGACGATCCCACAGCCGCGCAAAAAAACCGCCGATCCCTTCCGGACCGGACTCCACCAAGCGGCGAAGTACCAGCACCGGCCGCACCGTTCGGACATCGAGCAGCGGCGGCAAACAAAACAACAGCGTGGTCAGCAGGCCCGTGCCAAGTCCCGCTCCCACCGAGCGCCATGGAAACTGCATGACAGTATGCACCGGAAGCAGCGTCCCGAACACCGCCGGCAGCGCCTCCATCACGGCCACTCCGGCGGCGATGCCAAGCAGTCCTCCGGCCAGCCCCAGCCCCAGCGTCTGCAACAGAAATATTCGCAGCAAATCCGACGAACCCGCACCCACCGCCTTCAAAATCGCCAAAACGTCCATTCGGGATTCGAGGTGGGCATGCATGGCCATCGCGACCCCGATTGCACCCAGCACCATCGCTACCAGACAAATAAGACTGAGGATCGCGGTCGCGTGGTCCAGGCCCTCCGTAATCGCCGGATTTCCCTCCCGATAATCCATTACCTGGGCATCGGGAAGCGCGTTTTCCAGCTGCTTTCTCACAGACTCCGGGGTGACGCCCTTTGGAAGTGTGGCCGGGAGTTTGAGCAGCAGACGCTGACTGGCACGGCTGCCGGCCGCTATCAAGCCGGTCGACTCGATATTCGCGCGCGACACCAGAACCCGAGGCCCCATCCCCGCTCCAGCACTGATCCGATCGGGCTCCTGCTTCAGCACCGCCGAGATGTGGAAGAACTTGCCACCGAGTCGAAGATCCTGCCCGACGTGTCCGTTGAGGCGGATCAGCAACTCCTCCGCGACCACAACATTGTTGCCGGCCAGCGCCTGCATAAGAGGCATGTCCGGTTCCAGCACTGCTTTCCCGTAATACGGGTAATCAATTGGGTCGACGGCTTTGAGGGCCACCAGAATCGGCACCGGATCTGGCGGGACGGAGGCCATGGAAATCGTCTCGACGGCCCAGGTGGAGCGCGTACCGGGAATCAGCTTCTCGACGTCGGCGATCTTGGCGGATTCGACCGCAGTGGGCTGGCGGAAAATGCGGGCGCTCAAATCGCCGGCCATCAGTGAACGAGCCTCGGTGCCAAGAGTGCGACGGAAGCTCTCGCTGAATCCGCGAACACCTACCAAGGCGGCGACGCCAATGGCGACAGAAAGCACGACAAAACCGAACTTGCCGGGAGCGGATTTAAGATCGCGCCACGCGATGGCGGCAGCCCGCTTCCAGCTGAGGGCGCGCTTCTTGATGACGGGATCAGCCGCGACGTGATCAGCCATGTTGCGCCTGTTCGGCGGCGGCTTCCGGCTCATAGGGCAGCGTATCTTCTACGATGCGGCCGTCTCGTAGAACGATCTTTCGGTCCGCAGTGCTGGCCACTTCCGGATCGTGCGTTACGAGTACCAGAGTGGTGCCGGCGCGCTTATTGTGCTCGAGCAGCAGGTCAAGAATCATGCGCCCGTTGGTCGAATCGAGATTGCCCGTGGGCTCGTCGGCCATAATGATGGGCGGCTCCACCACAAATGCGCGCGCAATGGCCACGCGCTGTTGCTCTCCGCCTGAGAGTTGCACCGGGTAGTGGTCCATGCGTTCAACCAGGCCCACAGATTCGAGCAGTTCCCGCGCCTTCTTCAGACCCGACCCCTCGCAATTGAGTTCAAACGGCAGCAACACGTTTTCGAGCGCCGTAAGAGTCGGAATGAGTTGATAGGACTGGAAGACGAAGCCGATCTTGCGCCCGCGGACCGCAGCAAGTTGTGCCTCGGCAAGGTTGTGGATCGGCACGCCATCAAGCCATATCTCGCCGGAACTGGGCGAATCGAGCCCCGCAAGCAATCCGAGGAGCGTGCTCTTGCCGCTGCCGCTCGCGCCCACAATGGCCACAAATTGACCCGCCGGAATCGTCAGCGAAATGCCCTTGAGAATGTCGACACGGCGCGCGCCGTTTTGAATCCACTTTAATGCTTCACGAACTTCAATCAATGCGTCTCTCCCGAAAAGCAATGGACAGCAATCAGTTTCAGGGATTCATTTCCGAGCCGTCATTTTCGGGCATACCAGTGCCCTCGACTGCTCCACTTCAATACGATGATTCCCTGCCCTAGGTTCCAGCGCCGTTCTGTTCACTGTCCACTGTTCACTGTCCACAGCATCTACACTATCTTGGTGGACGTTCGACGAGGGGTTCTCGTTTCATTCCTGCTGCTGGTCCTGGCGTGCCCGCTGTTTGGGGCGGAGCGTCCCGTTCTGGTTTGCTTCGGAGACAGCATTACGGCTGGCTACGGGCTGCAGACCGGGCAAGCGTTTCCCGATGCCCTGCAACGCAAGCTCGATGCGGCCGGATACCACTACAAAGTGATCAACCAAGGCACCAGCGGCGCCACCACCAAGGATGCCGTTGCGGATCTGCACTCCATTCTGCAACTGCACCCTGAATTAGTGATCGTCGAATTCGGCGGAAACGATGGACTGCGCGGCCTGCCACCTGACCAGACTCGCCGTAATCTCGACACGGTGCTGACTGCCCTCAATGGCGCACACGTAAAGGTGCTTCTAGCCGGCATTACGCTGCCCCCCAACTATGGCCCAGATTATATTCATGCCTTCGAAGCGAACTTCCGCGATCTTGCCGCAAAGCATCACACGGCGCTCGTTCCCATGATTTACAGGGACCTGGTAAAGGTGCCCAACACCATCCAGGCCGACGGCATTCATCCCACTGCCAAGGGTTCAGAGATCATTGCTGGAACGTTGATGCCAGCGTTGAAGCCATTGTTACGAAGACCAACGCGATAGCTGCAAGCGCCTTTATCCCAATACAGCGGTTGGCTGAAACAGGGTTCCGGCTACACGCGTGGCGATGGCGAACAGGTCACGCTGGCTCGCGAATACCTTCACTTGCGCGGAGGATGAAAACTCCGGCAAGTTAGCTTGGGCGCCGTTGCGGAATCGGCTAATGGTTTGTGGATCAGCGGTCACCGCGGGCATCTCTGGCAGCAGGCTGCGCGGATGCACACACAGCGCTTCGAGCGCATCCACATTGCCTGCGAGCGCCTGCAACTCGGGCAACGTGTGAGCCTCGGCAAGGGTGAAAGCTCCGGCTTGCGTGCGACACAAGCTGCTCAAGTGCGCACCGCAGCTGAGGTCGCCGCCAAGCTCATGCGCGACGGAGCGGACATAGCCCCCGGCGCTGATGCTCATGGCAAATGTAGCCTCAACCCCATCGAGCGAGATGATCTCGAAGGCGTCGATGTGTACCGGCGCTGGCTTCAGTTCCACGGCCATTCCGGCGCGGGCCAGCTTGTACGCGGGCGTGCCGGCAATCTTCTTTGCAGAGTACGGCGGCGGCATCTGCTCCATGTCGCCTCGAAAACGCAGCGCCGCGGCACGCACGCTATCGAGAGTGAGTCGAGGCTCCACTCGCTCCCCCACCATCTCGCCCTTGGCGTCGAATGTATCGGTGGCAAACCCGAAGCGAATTGTGCCTGTGTAGGATTTTTTCGCGGAGTTGAAATACTGGGCCAGACGCGTGAACTTCCCCAGCAAAAGCGGCAGGACGCCTGTCGCCATGGGGTCGAGTGTACCGAGGTGGCCAATCGATTTTTCGCCCGTGATCTTGCGAAGACGGTTCACCACATCGTGGCTGGTGATGCCGCCCGGCTTATCGATTACCAACAACCCATTCACTCAACTAATCTAGCAGTCCTGAGGTCAAGCACGAACGCGAAGCACAAACATGCGCTGTAGAGCTTGCAGTTACAACGACGCGGGCTGGCGCACCAATGAAAGAAATTCGGCGCGCGTCTCCTTTGTCCGGAAGCATCCTACCATCGCCGAAGTGACTGTGGACGAGTTCTGCTTTTCGATGCCGCGCATCATCATGCAAAGGTGGCGCGCTTCAATCACCACGCCCACGCCCTGCGGCGATATTGATTCCTGAATCGCATCGGCTATCTGCCTCGTCATGCGCTCCTGCACCTGCAGCCGCCGCGCGAAGACCTCAACCAGACGTGCAATTTTGCTGAGCCCGATCACCTTGCCGTTGGGAATGTAGGCCACGTGCACCCTGCCGAAGAACGGCAGCATGTGGTGTTCGCAGAGCGAAAACATCTCCACGTCCTTCACAATCACCATCTCGTCATAGTCCACATCGAAGAGCGCGCCGTGCAGTATCTGATTCGGATCCTGATCGTAGCCCTTGGTCAGATAGGACATCGCCTTCTCAACGCGCGCAGGTGTGGCCACCAGGCCATCGCGATTTGGGTCTTCGCCAAGCCGCGTAAGAATCTCGCGATAGAGATCTTGCGTGCTGAAATCCTTCAGGCTGGGCGTTCCGACGAGTTCCTTAATCGAAGCCTTGTTCATTACAACTGTCTGCGCCATGCAGCAGTCCTTTCTTTGCCACGCCGGGCCTGCGCCCCACACTGAATATCAAGCAATTGAGATGTCTGAACCGGCATCAAAGCATTGGAAAAAGTTGTTTTCAGTTTCCTCAACGCGCACATATTCGAGCTTGTAATCAGCCTCTGCTGACCTAGTCCCACCGTCTCCATCTTCAATCGCGTGAAGCTTGTCCTTCAGTAACCGAAAAACAACCCTGCACAGATTCTCGGTCGTTGGCACAGTCGAAGTAAACAGCGGATCGAGGTTCAAGTTGGTATGGTCGAAACGGTCAATGACCTCTATGCGCACCACCGCATCCAGATCCACCAGGTTCACCACCATCCCCGTCTCCGCCGCAACAGGACCGCCAACCAGCACTTCGACCACGTAATTGTGGCCGTGTCCGTGCGGATTATTGCATTTGCCGTAAATGGCGCGATTCTGCTCAGCCGTGAGAGCATCGGAATGGAGCCGATGACTCGCACTTAGAGAGTAACGACGACCGAAGTAAGCCTTCACGCCTCACCCCGATACTCAGCGAAAATCTCCGGCGTCTCGTACACACGAACACGATCGAGCCGCGCCCCACCGGCCCCTGCAATCACCGGCTCCATCCGCTTCCACGCGGCAATTGCGATGTTCTCTGACGTCGGAATCGTAGTGGCGAACTCCGGCACTTCGAGATTCAAATGGCGATGATCCCAGGCGGCCATGACCTTCTCCTCAATCACGTCCTTGAGCCATTTCAGGTCGACAACAAATCCGGTCACGGGGTCCGGCTCGCCGGCTACGGTCACTTCAAGTGTGTAGTTGTGCCCATGCCCGTTGCGATTGGCGCACTTGCCAAAGACCTGCCGATTCTTCTCCTCGGACCAGGCTTCGTTCCAGTAATAATGCGAGGCGGAGAACGTAGCCCGCCGCGTGAGAAATACCATGAATTTCCTCTTGCACCAGTGAGATGCGCCGGGGGCATCTCCGGGTTCATGGAGATTCAATGCCCCTTCGCCTATCCTACTGCCGGGGTGCCCCCAGTCCCTCGCCTTCGGGGACCGGGGCGTATCAATCCTCACCCACACCCCTCACCCACTCAAGACAATTGTCTTCCTGAACCCAGTGAGAGATCCGCGGTGGTTCTTGCTTTTGACTTCCCTTCCCGTACCACGATTCAAGGGCGCCCCAAGGTCCGGGGTCCCCGCGGAGGGGTCTTGGTCCGTGGGGCGTTCAGAGGGATGAGGGGGCCATTTTCTCTACTTGACACTGACAAAAAATCCACTACCATATGGTTGTGGATAGGTTGGGTACAACATTTGCGGCTTTGTCTGATCCCACCCGTAGGGCAATGATCGAACGGCTCTCCCATGGGCCCGCCTCTGTACGTGGATTGACAGAACCGTTTGCACTTTCGCAGCAGATGATTTCAAAACATATTGCCTGCATGGTTCGGGCGCGCATTGTGATCAAGACGAAGCGTGGCCGAGAGAGTGTGTGCACGCTTAGGCCGGAGACGATAAAGACAATCAGCGATTGGGCTGTCTATTACCGCCGATTCTGGGAAGAGAGTTTCGACAAGCTGGATGTGGTGGTCAATCAAATGAAAATGAAGGAGGTCAGGAGTGACAAGAACAGTTAACGAGACAGACCGCATGGTTGTGACGAGAGTATTTGACGCCCCACGCGAATTGGTTTGGAAGGCGTGGACGGACCCGAAATACGTGATGCAGTGGTGGGGGCCGAAGGGCTTTACTTCACCTGTTTGCAAGATGGATTTTCGCGTTGGAGGAAAACTTCTCTGCTGCATGAAGGCGCCGGATGGGCAGGAGTTCTGGAATGCGGTTGAATACCACGAGATTGTTCAGCACGAGAAGATCGTTTCCCTCATGTACTTTTCCGATGCGGAGGGAAACAAGGTTGACCCTGCGCAATTGGGAATAGAACATGAGGCCATCGAGGGTGCGTACGACGTGACCATCTTTGAGGATCTTGGAAACGGCCAGACGAAGCTCATCTTCATTGGAAATGAACCTATGGAGAGCGCAAAGAACAGCGGTCAACTCGAGGGCTGGAACGAGATACTCGATAAGATGGCCGCGGTTGTTTCAGAGCTGGCGCAAGCGAAATAAGAAGTTGGAGTTTGGGTGGGTGCCCCCGGTCCCTCGCATTCGGGGACCGGGGCGTGTCAATCCTCACCCATCCAAGACGATTGTCTTCCTGAACGCAGTGAAGGATCCGCGGTTGTTCTTGCCGTTGCAGTTCGCAAACTCACCACAACGCTCGGGTGCCCCACCTGGGCTCCCTCTGGGCAGCGCGTCTTTGTTCTTGCGCTTAGGGTGGGATACCGCATACCTCGCCTACCTCTCGGCCGTGTCATCCTGAGCGAACGGGGCCCCAAACGCTTTTCAGTTTGGGGGTGGTGAGTCGAAGGATCTGCTTTTGTTCTTCGGCACAATCCTCACTCACCCAAGACGATTGTCTTCCTGAACGCAGTGAAGGACCCGCGGTTGTCCCTGCCGTTGCAGTTCGAAAACTCACCACAACGCGCGGGTGCCCCACCCTCAGCGCGCCTTTGTCTTTGCGCTTAGGGTGGGATACCGCATACCTCACCCACCGCTCAGTCGTGTCATCCTGAGCGAACGGGGCCCCAAACGCATTTCAGTTTGGGGGTGGTGAGTCGAAGGATCTGCTTTTGTTCTTCGGCACACTCCTCACTCACCCAAGAGAGTTGTCTTCCTGAACGCAGTAAAGGATCCGCGGTTATTTTTGCTTGTGACTTCGGGGTGGAACGAGATGGTAGCATGAACGACGCAACTCCGCTGCAATTCGCCATACGATGACAATGATGAACATGATAACGAGCGCACACATTTGCCTATCAAACGAGGTCATGCGCTCATTGTCGGCATTGATGCGCCTAACCTCATTTACCGCCGAACTATCTCCCCAGGCAATCAAAACCTTGGAGGATTCACGGATCGGATTGCAGGATGCGCGTAGCCATGATTTCTCCCGCCTCTTACTGATGACAAAACTGGTTGCAATCGGTGTCATCTTAGAAGGACCTGAACTCGTTTATGCAATTTTTAATGCAGTGAAGCGATGGAGGAAACGATCCACCGGAGAGCACGATCCAGAATGGATTATTGTCCTCGGTCTCGTTGGATGGGTTCTCGTTTCAATCGGCGTGGGTGGCGAATTCTGGGTTGACGGGAAAGTGAACACGGACGACGATAATATCCAGTCAATAAACATTACACTTCTACGGGACGCAGGAGCTTCTGCCGCGCAGGCAAGATCCGATGCCAACAATGCCCACAATCTTGCGCGGAGCGCATCTGACATAGCCAAACCAGCGAAGGAAACCGCAGAAAAGGCAGCGGCAGATGCCGGTAAGGCTCGAGATAAAGCAGATGCCGTGGGACGGAAGGCCGATGGCTTAGATACACAACTCGCCAGCGCTAGGGCGCAATTGGAAGCGGTTGAGAACAAGCGCGCCAAATTAGAGAAGTCTCTAGTAAATATGGCTGTTTGTAATGCGCCTAGAGTGCTACTGGACGGGACGACCGTGCTCGCGGAAAAAGTGCAAACGAACGTGGACTCTCTACGCCCAATGGTGGGACAGAAAGCGCTGATTGAATTCGTCCCCGATGCAGAGGCTAGGCGTGCAGCTAAGAGCCTTAGACGGGCATTAATTGACGCCAAATGGGATGTGCTTTCGGTGCTGCCTGTTGACGAACTAGAAGACGGCGTGTCAGTACAGCCTTTCAAGCCACCATTAGAACCGTCACAGACCGACT
>JANXQR010000069.1 GCA_025353435.1 Acidobacteriota bacterium
GCGTGTGAGGTCGCAACCGCGGACGACATTCGCTGAACCGGAGGACCGGGATCTCACCGTGCTCCAGACCGAGTGGCCCGTCCTCCACCAACGCTGGCGGTCATGGCTGGTCGATCTCGACGATGCGGACGGGGCCGAAAAGCTGGTCCCTTATCAGGACATGCGCGGCAACCCCCACGCGAAACCCGTGTGGCAGATCGTCCTGCACGTGGTCAATCATGGCACCCACCACCGGGGCCAAATCTCAGGGTTTCTCCGCGCCATGGGACACAAGCCCCCACCGCTCGATCTGATGGAGTTCTACATGTCCCATTGAGGCGCCCGTCCCGAGCGCCCTCAAAAAGTTGTCAAGTGCCAAACCTGTGGAAAACGTTGCAACCAACACAAAACAAGGCGAAAAGATATATTTGAAAATCCATTATTAATTGCTGGAACCTGCCATACTAAGAATAGGTAGTAAATAAGAAGGCCCGCGTCCATCGCGGGCCTTTCGCTTTTCAGGAGCCACCATGCGCAACACATCCACCAACCCGGAGTTCTCCAGTCCCGAGTCCCTTAGTCCCTCAGTCCCGTTGCCACCGTGATCCAAATCACGGTGAGCAAAAATTCCCCCCTTTTCGGTGTGCAATCGCATCATCCCAAAGCACATGGCCGTTTTTTTATTTCGCACACAAAAGTGTGTTTTTCACCATTTACTGTGCATTTCAATGACAGAAAAGGGGCCGCGCAGCAGTTCTAGCGCTGAAACTGAAAGGTGGTACGGCAATTTGAAGTGATCCTGGCGTCGCAAAATCGGGTGATCTAAATCACAACAAACGGTTTCCGGCGCGCGTAGATTTTAGTCAGATAAAAAGCTGCTTATTCCGGCGTCATCGAATCAAATCCTCACAACAGTCGCTGGAGTAAGCTGGCAGTTAATGGGGAAGCGTATGCGGGTAGCGATCATCGGCGGCGGAATAGCGGGAATGGCAGCTGCGTTTGAGCTGGAGAAGGCCCGCGCCGAAGATCCGTCCATCGAGTACACGCTGTTCGAATCCCGCGACCGGCTAGGCGGATCAATTGCCAGCAAGATCGTGAATGGCTCGGTGCTGGAGTGCGGCCCGGATTCGTTTCTGACTGAAAAGACGGCCGCCGCCGAACTTTGCCGCGAGATGGGACTTGGAGAGGATCTGCTTCCCTCCAACGACGCGGCCCGCAAAACCTACATCGTGGTAAAGAACCGCCTGGTGTCGCTGCCCGACGGACTCATGTTCCTGGTCCCCACCAAGCTTGTGCCGACCGCGCTTTCACCGCTCTTCAGCCTCAGCACTAAGATTCGAATGGGCCTTGAACTGCTTCATCCACCCCGGCCCAGCGAGCAGGATGAGAGTGTGGCCGCAATGGTGGAACGGCACTTTGGGAAAGAGGCTGTGGACCGGCTCGCGGATCCCCTCCTGTCCGGAATCTATGGTGGCGACGCGGCGCAACTCAGCGCCCGCACGGTTCTGCCCAAGCTGGTGGAGATGGAAGCCGAATACGGCTCGCTCACCCGAGGCATGCTGGCGGCGCACAAGAAGATGCGTGCCGCAATGGCTGCGCGGGTGATCGCCGAGGGCGCCAATGGGAATGGCACCAATGGCAACGGTTCAAACGGCAAACCGCCGGCGCCACGTGGGATTTTCACCACACTGCGCGGCGGACTCCAGCAACTGGTGGATGCGCTGACTGCCCGGCTTGATACCCGTTCCATCCAGCTGAATACGCCGGTGAGTGCCCTGCACAGGACTGCTGAAGGCTGGCGGTTAACGGCAGAGAATACCACCGAGACTTTCGATGCAGTGATCGCGGCATCGCCGTCGTGGGCGGCAGGCAAGCTGTTAAGCACCGTCGATGCGGATCTCGCGATGGAATTGGAAGGCATCCCGTTTTCGTCGTCGATCACGTTGAACCTGATCTTCGACGAGTCGCAACTGGGAGAACTGCCGGAGGGATTTGGGTTCCTGGTGCCGGCAAGTTCAGGGCGCGCCATGCTGGCCTGCACATTCGCTCATCGCAAGTTCATTGGGAGGACTGCTCCCGGCAAAGCTGTCTTGAGAGCATTCCTTGGCGGCATGAATCACGAGGCGCTGATGGACGAGCCGGACAACGTGCTTATCGCCACGGTGCGTCGCGAGCTGAGCGAAATCCTCGGTCCGCGGATCATTGGCCCGCACATAGAGCCGGAGTATGTGCAGGTAAACCGCTGGCGGCGTTCGATGGCCCAGTACGCTGTTGGGCACCAGGATCGCATGAAGCGGATCAACGAACGCGTCGCCGCGCTGCCTGGGCTGGTGCTGGCCGGAAATGCCTATGACGGAATCGGAATTCCAGACTGCATCCGCCTCGGCAGGCAAGCGGTGAAGCGCCTGGTTGGCGCTCGGGTTCAGACTCCAGACGACGGAATCGTGATCGACATCGACGTCGTGCTGGCGCTTTTCCTTGAGCGCGGGCGGCAAAGCCGCGAGTTCCGCA
>JANXQR010000103.1 GCA_025353435.1 Acidobacteriota bacterium
CGTAAAATTACCGTCGACGTGAAGGGCGAAATTCTTGAACTCAAAAACACCATCAACACCATGGTGGATCAACTCAATGCCTTCGCCGGCGAAGTCACACGTGTGGCGCGCGAAGTGGGCACAGACGGCAAACTCGGCGGCCAGGCGCAGGTTTCAGGCGTAGCAGGTACCTGGAAGGACTTGACCGACAATGTCAATTTCATGGCATCGAATCTTACCGGCCAAGTACGAAACATCGCTGAAGTCGCTACCGCTGTGGCTCGCGGCGACCTCTCCCGAAAAATCACGGTGGACGTGAAAGGCGAGATCCTCGAGCTCAAAGACACACTTAACACGATGGTGGACCAGCTCAATGCGTTCGCCGGCGAAGTCACGCGTGTGGCTCGCGAAGTTGGTACAGACGGCAAGCTCGGTGGTCAGGCGCAAGTGCCCGGTGTCGCTGGAACCTGGAAGGATTTAACCGACTCGGTAAACTCCATGGCCTCGAACCTTACCGGTCAGGTTCGCAATATCGCCGAGGTGTCGACCGCCATCGCGACCGGCGATCTTTCCAAGAAGATCACGGTAAACGTCAGCGGTGAAATTCTGCTGCTGAAAGAAACCATCAACACCATGGTGGACCAACTCAACCGATTCGCCGGCGAAGTCACTCGCGTAGCTCGCGAAGTGGGCACAGAAGGCCGTCTTGGCGGCCAGGCCAATGTGCCAGGCGTGGCCGGTACTTGGAAGGATCTTACTGACTCGGTCAACTCCATGGCCGGCAACCTCACAGCCCAGGTCCGCAACATTGCCGAAGTCACCACCGCTGTTGCCCGCGGTGACCTCTCTCGTAAAATTACCGTCGACGTGAAGGGCGAAATTCTTGAACTCAAAAACACCATCAACACCATGGTGGATCAACTCAATGCCTTCGCCGGCGAAGTCACACGTGTGGCGCGCGAAGTGGGCACCGATGGCAAACTAGGAGGCCAGGCGCAAGTGCCAGGTGTCGCCGGAACCTGGAAGGATCTTACTGACTCCGTCAACTTTATGGCTGGCAACCTCACGGCCCAGGTCCGCAACATCGCTGAAGTCGCCACGGCTATTGCCAACGGCGACTTGTCCCGCAAGATCACGGTGGACGTCCGCGGAGAAATCCTGCAGTTGAAAGAGACGCTCAACACCATGGTCGAGCAGCTTCGGTCATTCGCAGCCGAAGTCACACGCGTGGCGCGCGAAGTCGGTTCTGAAGGCCGTCTCGGTGGCCAGGCCAATGTGCCCGGGGTGGCTGGCACGTGGAAGGATCTCACGGACTCGGTCAACGCCATGGCCGGCAACCTCACCGCGCAAGTTCGCAACATCGCCGAAGTGACGACCGCCGTGGCCCGCGGCGACCTCTCCCGCAAAATTACCGTCGATGTGAAAGGCGAGATTCTCGAGCTCAAAGACACCATCAATACTATGGTTGACCAGCTCAACGCGTTCGCCGCCGAAGTCACGCGCGTGGCTCGCGAAGTGGGCACAGACGGCAAGCTCGGCGGACAGGCAGTTGTCTCCGGGGTGGCCGGCACATGGAAAGATTTGACCGACAACGTCAACGTCATGGCGGTTAACCTCACAGAACAGGTCCGAGGCATCGTGAAAGTCGTGACCGCCGTCGCCAACGGCGCACTCACACAGAAGCTCACTGTAAACGCGAAGGGCGAAGTGGCCGCACTCGCTGAAACCATCAACAACATGACTGACACGCTGGCCACTTTCGCCGACCAGGTGACTACTGTGGCTCGCGAAGTCGGAGTGGAAGGCCGCCTCGGAGGCCAGGCCAATGTGCCCGGCGCCGCCGGCACCTGGAAAGATCTCACCGGCAACGTCAACCTTCTGGCCGACAACCTTACCAACCAGGTCCGTGCCATTGCCGAAGTGGCGACCGCCGTCACCAAAGGCGACCTCACCCGCTCCATTCAGGTGGAAGCACGCGGCGAAGTGGCCGAGCTCAAGGACAACATCAACACGATGATTGACAACCTCCGGCTCACCACGGACCGCAACACTGAACAGGACTGGCTCAAGACTAACCTTGCCCGCTTTACAGGCATGTTGCAGGGCCAGCGCGACCTGGGCACCGTGGGGCGGATGCTGCTCTCGGAACTCGCCCCCCTTATCAACGCGCAACAGGGCGTCATTTACCAGATGGAAAGCGAAGCGTCGCAACCGGATGGCACGCTGGTGTTGCTATCAACGTTTGCCGACACGCCTGAAGGCCACCTTCGCGAAATCAGAATTGGCGAGGGCCTGGTTGGCCAGTGTGCAGCAGAGAAGCGCCGCATGCTTATCAGCGATCTACCCAAGAAAGCTACTCCCATCCGATCCGGTCTGTTCCAGGCAGTGCCGAAAAATGTAATCGTGCTTCCAGTGCTGTTTGAAGACCGCGTTAAAGCGGTCATCGAACTCGCCAGCCTGGGCGGCTTCACAGCCTCGCATCTCGCCTTCCTTGAGCAACTCACTTCCTCCATCGGCATTGTGCTCAACTCCATCGAAGCCACCATGCAGACGGAGGGCCTGCTCAAGCAGTCCCAGCAGCTCGCTACCGAACTTCAGACGCAGCAGAAAGAATTACAGCAGACCAACGAGCAGCTCGCGCAAAAGGCGCAACAGCTCGCCGAACAGAACTACGAGGTGGAGCGCAAGAACCAGGAGATCGAACAGGCCCGCCGCGCCCTCGAAGAGAAGGCTCGCGAACTGGCGCTCACATCCAAATATAAGTCCGAGTTTCTTGCCAATATGTCGCACGAGTTGCGCACTCCGCTCAACTCAATTCTTGTCCTGGGCCAGCAACTCGCCGACAACCCCGACGGCAGTCTTACGCCGAAGCAAGTGGAGTTCGCTCGCACCATTCACGGCGCCGGTACCGACTTGCTCAACCTCATCAGCGATATTCTCGATCTCTCAAAGATCGAATCCGGCACCGTCTCAGTCGAAGCCGAGGAAATCTTCTTCGGAGCCTTGCTCGAGACATTCGCCCGACCCTTCCGGCACGAGGCTGAGAATCGCAAACTTTCCTTTGAGGTCAGCAGCGATCCGAACATTGGCCGCAGCCTGGTCACCGACTCGAAACGCTTGCAGCAGGTGCTCAAAAATCTGCTTTCGAATGCGTTCAAGTTCACAGAGCATGGAGGCGTCCGGCTCTCCATCAGTTCGGTTTCCAGCGGTTGGAGTCTCGATCATCCCATTCTGTCCGGCGCCGGCTCCGTGATTGCGTTCGAGGTTACGGACACCGGCATTGGCATTCCGCAAGAAAAACAGCGCATCATTTTTGAGGCCTTCCAGCAGGCGGACGCAGGCACCAGCCGGAAATACGGCGGAACCGGATTGGGTCTCGCCATCAGCCGTGAGCTAGCCAACCTTCTTGGTGGCGAAATCCAGCTGCGTAGCGCGCCAGGCAAGGGAAGCACATTTACCCTTTACCTCCCGCAAACCTACGTCGGGCCGGCGGTACCCAGCATTGCCAAGGCCGAGAAGAGCGGCGCGGCAACGCCTGCGATGCCCGTGTTCCTCGCCAGAGTGGCTTCGGCCGAGCAGGAATCCCGCATCGACGACGACCGCAACAATCTATCTGAAGGCGATTCTGTGTTGCTGATAGTTGAAGATGACCCGCACTATGCACGAGTTCTCTGCGACCGGTCGCGTGAAAAAGGATTCAAGGTTCTGAGCGCGACGACCGGCGCCGAGTCTCTGGCGCTCGCCCGCGAGTTTCGACCCGCGGCAATCTCACTCGATGTGTTTCTCCCAGACATGCTGGGATGGACCGTCCTCAATCACCTCAAGCAGGATTCGAGAACCCGCCACATCCCCGTGCAGATGCTCACGCTCGACGAAGACCGCCATCATGGCCTGTCGCGAGGCGCATTCTCATTCGTCACCAAGCCCACGTGCACTGAGGATCTCGATGCGGCTCTAACCCGGATTCACGATTTCTCGCAGCCGCATCGCAAACGCTTGTTGGTGGTCGAAGACAACCCGGCCGAACAGATGAGCATTCGCGAATTGCTGGGACATCAGGACATCGAAATCGATACCGTGGAATGCGGGTCGGCGGCACTCGAAGCACTCGATGCGAGCAACTACGATTGTGTAGTGCTCGATCTCCGCCTGCCGGATATGACCGGATTCGAGGTGCTGGAACGGCTTCGCATTACACCCCGGCTCAAGGATTTACCGGTTGTCGTCTTCACGGGCCGCGACCTCACTGCGGAAGAAGACTTGCAACTTCACAACCTGGCTCGCAGCGTTGTCGTGAAGGATGTCGAATCACCCGAGCGCCTTTTGGATGAGACAGCGCTGTTCCTCCATCGAGTAGTCGCCGACCTGCCCAAGCCTAAACAGGATATGCTCGACCGCCTCCACCGCTCCGACGATGCACTGGCGGGTCGCAAGGTGCTGGTGGTCGACGACGATGTGCGCAATATCTTCGCACTAAGCAGCGTTCTCGAGCGCCGCGGCATGACTGTTCTCTCCGCAGGAACCGGCCGCGAAGCCATTGAAACCATCGAAACCACTCCGGATTTGGCAATCGTGTTGATGGACATCATGATGCCTGAAATGGATGGCTACGAGACCATGCAGGTCATCCGCCAGAATCCTACATTACGGCGTCTGCCCATTATTGCCCTTACCGCCAAAGCCATGAAAGGCGACCGCGAAAAGTGCCTCGAAGCGGGCGCATCGGAATACTTGGCCAAACCTGTCAACACCGAACAACTGCTGTCCGCGCTGCGCATATGGCTGCATCGATAGTCGCTCTCTGGCGAGAGGGGGGCGCAAGTTGAGGAAAAGGGAGTGAGGGGAAATGAAGGCAGGCGAAAAAGTCAACATCTTGATGGTCGACGACCAGCCGGCTAAATTGCTGAGCTACGAAGTGATCCTCGCGGAATTAGATGAAAATCTCATCAAGGCAACGACTGCGAGCGAGGCTCTTAACATCCTGCTTAAGACGGATATTGCAGTGGTACTGATGGATGTCAGCATGCCTGACATCGACGGATTCGAACTCGCCGATGTCATCCGGCAGCACCCGCGCTTTCAAAAGACAGCCATCATCTTCATCTCCGGTGTGCACCTGACCGATTCTGACAAAATCCAGGGCTACCAAAGCGGCGCGGTGGACTATATCTCCGTACCCGTCGTGCCTGAAGTTCTGCGCGCCAAGATCAGCGTCTTTGTTGATCTTCACCGCAAGTCACGCGAACTCGAAAGGTTCAACAAGGAACTTGAGCACATCGTGGCCGAACGTACGGATGAACTCCGCAAGAGGGAAGAACAATTCCGGACCCGCGCCGAATTGCTGGAACTTGCCAGTGAGGGTATCATTGTCCGCGATCTCGAGGGCGCGGTCCAGTTCTGGAACACGGGCGCCGAGAATCTCTACGGCTGGCAAAAGGAAGAAGCGATTGGCAGCAATCTCCACGCCATCCTGCAAACAGTCTTTCCTGTTCCCAGAGACGAGATCGAAGCTACCCTTCGTGATAACAAAGCCTGGCAAGGAAACCTAGTTCAGAAGACAAAAGACGGCTCCGAGATCGTGGTCGCTTGCCGCAAAACCATTAATCACGAGGGCAATGCCGTCCTTGAGGTGATCCGCGACATTACCGCCCAGTTACGGGCTGAAGAGGCACTCCGGGAAACTGAAAAGCTGGCCGCAATGGGCCGTGTCGCAGGCATCATTGCCCACGAGATCAACAATCCCCTTGCCGCCATCACCAACACTTTGTATCTCCTTCGAAACCATCCAACGCTTGACGATACTGCGCGTCAATTTGCCGATGTAGCGGAACAGGAACTGCTGCGCGTCTCGCACATTACACGCCAGACGCTCAGCTTCTATCGTGAATCGAAGCTGCCAATCGCGGTAGACATTACCGATCTTCTCAATGATGTGCTCGAATTGCAGGCTCGGGCCCTCCGTTCCAGCCACATTCATCTCGAGAAGAAATACTCCAGTACACCCATCGTGCAGGGTTTCCCTGTCGAGATCCGTCAGGTGTTTCTCAACCTGGTTGGCAACGCGATTCAGGCTATGCCTACCGGTGGTACTCTGCGCGTTTTCGTGCGCGAAGTCACCGACTGGACGCAGCAGCGTCGTGGCATTGCAATCTCCATTCTCGACACAGGAGTGGGCATACGGCCAGAAGATGCCAAGCGCCTTTTTCAGCCTTTCTTCACGACCAAGTCCACCAAGGGCACTGGGCTTGGCCTTTGGATCAGCAAGGGAATCGTGCAGAAATACGGAGGCAATCTCTCTTTCCGAAGCTGCAGAATTAACGCTGGATGCGCTACGTGTTTCCGCGTTCTTCTGCCGGCCGGTGGCGCATCCTCCGCAAAACCTCGAAAACTGGAATCTGAATTGGCCAAAACGAATCGCACCACGTTGCAGTCCGTCTAGTTCCCCGGACCTGCTCAACCTGAGCGGTCGACGCACCAAGGCTGAATCCTAATCCGAGGTTCGAGCAACGTGGCTCATTTCTGGCTGGTTCGCATACAGACAACATGCGAATACTCTAGTCCTGCTCGTTCTGTGCCCGTGTCGTTGCGGCCTCTAGATGGCGGTCCTGTTCAGCAACCATTTGGAGAGGGATTAAGCCCGCGCGAGATGAAGCCATAGCAGTCTCAGCATTGATGGGTCCAGAGGCCTCTGCAATTTCGAGATCCGCGATGCGGTTGAGGAGGACGCTTTTTAGCGAGGCAAGGTGCGGGGAATCGTAGGCCGGATCTGCGGTCTGCTCCAATTTTTGGAGAGTAACGCGGAGAGATTCTAGCGTGTCGGCAGTCGGTCGCGGATTCATTCTCGGTGGGTTAGATGCAGAAAAACGGGTTCAAGTTTGGTCGGGGAATTCGAGGGGGCGGGCAATTGCTGGCGCACACCCAGCGCCGCGCGATTTCGGATCCAAATGTAGCCTCAGTTTTTCTCGAACATTACGATCATGCGATTATTCTGTCGAACCCAGTTTTCAATAACAAGTCCGCCATGCTGCAAACTTCGTAGCCAAGAGAAGCCTTGGTCCTGCACGCATGACATTGGCGTCCATAACTGGATGAGAGTAGAGATATTGAGGCGACTGAGACGGCGAGCGCACAGACCGTTCCCCCGGATAAACTGCTTTAATCCTTCAGGTTACGTCCGGAATGGGCTAATTAAGGAAATTCTGGCGGTGGATGGAGTATCGAGCAAACCTCTCTCCGCACCGTATTTCCCTGCTAACAGGGAATTTTACAGGGAAATCTTGAGATTTTTGGCCCGGTTCACAAATGGCGCTTCCCGCATATGACACAATTCACTGCACTTAGCCTGCGATGACGAACCAGAGGGGGTCAAAGAGAACAGGGAATTTTTTCGAGATATCAGGGAATTGG
>JANXQR010000118.1 GCA_025353435.1 Acidobacteriota bacterium
ATCTTCCAACCGCTCGATGTCGTGAATCTTAATACTGGCGATTCTGCCGGTCAGGGGATCTTCCTTCGCTTCGCCCACGATACGAACGAAGTGCAGGATGTCTTCAAATACTTCGTCCCTCTGGGCTTCGTCGAAGAGACAAAGTACCGGCTCACCAACCGATGGATGTACTCGACAGCGCGTTCCATGCTCCTTGAAATCCGCCATTAACAAACGGCCTTCGACGGTGCGGATATTTGTCTGCGGTCCCTTGATACGTTCCTGTATCCGCGTGAAACCCTCCGGCGTGAAAGTAGTTGTCAGCGGCGTTTTCCTGTGGTTCATAATAAAGTCAATTTTCGTGATCCCCTGGCTGAAGAGCACTCCCGCATCTCGCCAAGCCATCAGGACTCCCGCATCGTAGCCAGACGGAAGTGTTTCGTCTAATTCCTGAACAGTAGCCAAGCCGCTCAGCGCCTTCTCCAGAATCTCAAGACCACGGTCCATTCCCGGCAACGCCGGTTCCGACTGCTGCCGCTCGAAACCCAGTACTACCGACGGACTGCCGTGTGTCAACAGCGTCAAATCGAGGGCTACTTCCTCCTTGATGCTGCGTGACTGCGGTCCTCGGCGCACGCTTTCGGCCTCGCCCGTCAGGACACGTCCCGTCCGGTAAAGCGCCTTATTCATATTCGTCAGAAAGCGCAACAAGTGTGTCACCGGAATCTTGCCCGACCCAACGGCTTTGCCGTCGAAACGAATCTTCAGCAATGGATCGTTTTCATTCATAGGCTACCCTCCTGTTGCCCCAGTCTTGGGAGGCAAGTGTACACAAACTAGCATTACCGGTGCGAGCCCTGTCAGTAATCTTACCGCTCTCCCCTCTATTTTGTTTACGCGCCTACTTCTCGCCCCAGATACGGCCGAGAGTGGCTTGAATCTTTTTCTCGAAGCGGGCCAGCAGCTCGCGGTTGGCGGCGACCAGCGCTTGTTCGGCTTCGATCTCCACCACGATCGCGTGCTGCGTGGCGAGGGGTGGGAACGGGATTTTGAGTTGCTTGATTTGGGTGTAGTTGAGCGCTTCACGAGTTCCACCCGCTTGGAAAGATAGAATCTGGTTTTGACCAGTGTCCGAATTCAGAAAGAGCGAGAGGAAGACCCGGTCGAGTTCCGGTCCTACTCGAAGAATCGCAACGTGCTGGTTCACGTTGGCAGGAACGTCCATGTCCATCCAAGCGCTGCGCCCGATTGAAGCACCTGTGATGTTCAGGAACACGTCGCCATACTTTATTTGGCTTCGCGACATCTCCTCGTGCGTCTCCTGCGATATGAAAGCCGCGTCGCTGAAATCGTGGGAACCGCAAAGGATGTTTTGGCTGCGGATGAACAGCACACCTTTCTCCAAGTAGG
>JANXQR010000128.1 GCA_025353435.1 Acidobacteriota bacterium
CGCCAAAGCGCGCCAAACGAATCATCACCACGGCGATACGGTTCCTTTCAAAATCCTGTGCTCTGTTCGTGACTTGTGGTGGGAGGGTGCGGCGCGGCTAAACCGAAAGCGGTAACCGTGCATACCTGCCAACAGCGCCCAGACGGAGAACCCATCGGGGGCAAGACACAACACCTAAGTATCGCCGAAACAGGGGGTCGGAGGCAAGTGGCTAGGGACTGAGGGACTGAGGGACTGAGGGACTGAGGGACTTAGGGACTGAGGGACTGAGGGACTGAGGGACTTAGGGACTGAGGGACTAGGGGACTTAGGGACGAAAGGAACAGGGAACAGCTTAGATCTTATCGGTGGGCTGTCCCCTGGAGCGCCTGTCGTTAAATCGGCTTGGGGGTGGTGTTGTGGGCTTCGCCCTCGTTGTCTGGCTTGTCCGTGAAGGACTTGCCGGCGGAATAGGCATACTTCCGGAACTTGTTGCCGACCTTGCGGATGGCGTCCATGGCGCCGTCGCTCCATTTGATTTGAGCTTCGCCATTCACGTAGGTCCAATGTCCATCGGCCTCATTGAGGGTGCGGTGCGCCAGGCCGTCTTCTTTGAGAGTGATGATGAATGTGCCGTTGCCGCCATCGCCAACTTCCCACTTACCGAAGAAGCGGCCGCGCGGGGGCCAGTTCGGGTTGTAGGGGAGCGATTCGGTGGAAGCTGTGGCGGTGCTGGTGGGGAACTCGACTCGCTCGATTTCGGAAAGATTGAATGTCTGGCGATGGCCGTCCTTGAACACAATCACGATCGTCCCCGAACTACCTTTGGCCGGGGCGGCACCGGCGGCGAAGCTTGAGGGAACGGAGAGAAGAAGCAAGGTGGACAGTCCGGCTACGATCATTGCTTTGCGCACGGGAATCTCCTTTGGTGCAGGGGCGAGGTCAACCACTGTTGTCATTGCTTGAATACGAAGGAATTGGTTGGTTGGTTCCCATTGTCGGCGGATGAGCCTAACTCCAAGCGCTGAGTCAGGTTGCCTAGTGCGCTGACACCGGGGTTTGCGCAATAACCGGCACATCTTCGAGCTGCAAGTAGACCTGCAAGCCGCGTTCGCGGGCGATGCGTACGTCCTGGTCGGCGCCCTTGGAACTGCCGGGGATGCGAAGGACTGCGTCGCAGCGCTCGAGCAGGCGGCTGGCCACCGGGTACAGATACTGCTCGGAGATTGCGTCGCCGAGTTTGGTTGAGCCTGCCTGCTTCATGAGCGGGAGCGCGACCCATTCGCCAATCATGGGAATGTGGCCGGCGTTGTAGACGGACGAGGCGAAAGACTCGAGGCGGTCAAGATTTTGTGCGATGAGGGTGGGGTTGTCGTTGGTGCCGGAGCGATAGGGGCCGGCAATCAGGATCATCATGGGCTTGGTTGTGGGGTGCATGGTGCCTCCTCTGCCAAAATATCAAAACATGCATTTTCGCGCAATGTCGTGCAAAAACGTGCACGTCCATCTCGACATGTGCGATAGTACTTCTGTGCTTACCGACCATCGCAAACAACACATCCTCGAAGTTCTTCGCCGGTCAGGGCAGGTGATTGCCAAGGATCTGAGCGAGGAGCTTGGGCTTTCAGAAGACACGATTCGCCGTGATCTGCGCGAGCTCGCGGCTGAAGGATTGCTGCAGCGCGTGCATGGCGGAGCGCTGCCTGCCTCGCCCGCGATGGGGAATTTTTCAGCTCGGCTGGATGTGGCGACGGACGAGAAGAAATGGATTGGGCGCGCAGCGGCGGCGATGGTGCAGGCGGGGCAGGTGGTGATTCTGGATGGTGGAACGACGGCGGTGCAGATTGCGCGGCATTTTCCGCCGGGGCTGAAGGCGACGGTGGTGACGCACAGTCCGACAATTGCGGTGGAGTTGGTATCGCACGCGGAGATTGAAGTGATTCTGATCGGCGGCAGGCTGTTCAAGCATTCTGTTGTTGCGGTGGGCGCGCCGGCGATTGAGGGGATTGGCAGGATTCGCGCGGACACTTACTTCATGGGCGTGACCGGCATTCATCCGAAGATTGGTTTGACGACGGGGGACTTTGAAGAGGCGCACGTGAAG
>JANXQR010000214.1 GCA_025353435.1 Acidobacteriota bacterium
TTTGAATTTCCATCCGGCCATTTGGGAGCGGTAGCTGAGGTCGGTGTCTTCGGTGAGCGTGTCATGCTGCCAGCCGCCGGCGTCGGTGATGGCCCGACGACGCCACATGCCGGCAGTGCCGTTGAAGTTGAAGAATTCGCCGGAGCGTGCGCGGGCTCCGTGCTCGAGGACGAAGTGTCCGTCGAGGAGGATGGCCTCGATCTGGGTGAGCATGCTGTAGTCGCGATTGAGGTGGGTCCAGCGGGTCTGGACCATGCCGATTTCGGGTTCGGCGAAGTGATGGACGACGTTCATCAGCCAGTCGGTGGGCGGGACGAAGTCGGCGTCGAATATTGCGATGAATTCGCCCTTGGCGACCTTGAGGCCGGCATCGAGGGCGCCGGCTTTGAAGCCGTGGCGGTTAACTCGATGGATGTAGTGGATGGGATGGCCGGTGGCGGCATATCGGTCGACGATGGCGGCGGCGACCTGGTGGGTTTCGTCGGTGGAGTCGTCGAGGACCTGGATTTCGAGCTTGTCGGTTGGGTAGTCGATGGCGCAGATGGCTTCAAGGAGGCGGTCGATGACGAACTGCTCGTTATAAATCGGGAGCTGGATGGTGACGTGGGGGAGTTCGTCGAAGAGTTTGAGCGGGTTGGGATTGTAGTTTTTGCGGAATTTGAAGTATTGCCAGCACATGGTGTAGCGGTGGACGCCGTAGAGGGCCAGTACGATCATGACGAGGAAATAGGGGAACAGGAGCAGCGTGTCGAACCAGTTGAAGTAGTGGTGGACCGCAGAGAAGGGGTCGCTGAACAACGCCTTCATCTGATGCTTGAGGCTGTTTTGGGGAGCGAAGGCCGCGAAGTTTGCCGCGTGGAGGGAAAGCGTCCGCAGAGAGCTGAGAGCGAGAGCTGAACTGGACGAAAGCGCGGTAAACAGGGCAGTTCCCTCCCGGGTGCGGACATTTTAGATTGTACGCGAGGCGCTCAGTAACCGGGATGGACCGATCCTGATTCGAGAATCTGAGGGAAGCTGCCAGGAGGCTCGATCCTGATTCCCAAGAGCGTGGTCCCATACCACTTGCCGAAGTGCCGGATGTCGCCTGTGACAAGGAAGTCTGCCCGGGCAAAAACGGCAGCGGTAAGGACAGGCTGATCTTTCAGCGGTAACTGAGGAGGGTTTTGCAATGCTGCGTCGTCAGGGACCGGGATTACCTTCACTGAGAGCATAAGCTCGCCTAGTCGTTGCTGTTGAGGCGGCAGAAGTAGATTGCGGCGGCACTCACCGAGCACGTACTCCGATGTGACTAAGTGGACGCCGTGTATTCGCCAGATGCGGCCAACCTTGCTGTCCTCTTTCCAAGCGGCGGAGATAAGAACATTGGCGTCAAGAAACAGGCGGACGTGGCGGGCAGGGAATTCCGTCATGCGGGCCAGCGAAGATGGTCAATCGAGTCGGGGTCAATCCCCATCTCTGTGACTTGCTTCCTGGCATCGAGGTAGTCGTCCCGGTCCATGGCGTTGTTGAGGAAGAACTCGGCCAGGCGCTCGGGGGTGTAGATTTCGACTTCGGGTTGAGCGGCGATCATGGGGCGGATGAGAATGCCGTCTTCGCGCTCTTCAAATTGCATGGGACTGCCTTCGTCGAGGCGGTAGCGTTTGCGGATTTTTGCGGGGACCACGACGGTTCCGCGTTTCCCCATCACGACGGTTTTCATGTCTGAATCTCCGATAATCAGAATATCAGAAATTCAGATACGGAAGTTCTAGAGGACGTAGGGAACGCGCACGCCGGGAGCTTTGGGGTCAAAATCACGGGTGTTCCGCGTGACGAGGAGACATCCGTTGGCTTGGGCTGTTGCCCAGATCAGAGCGTCCGGCAGCTTGATTCGGTTGGTCTTGCGCAATTGAACGGCTAGCTCCGAAACTCGTTCGCTGATCGGCAATTGCTCGAAACTCGCAAGAAAGGCCCTCACGGATGGTTCCGTTTGAGGGCTCGAACCAACCATCACTTCGATCCAACTGATGACGCTGATGGCGGGTGCCTGGTAGGCGGCGAGTTCATTGGCAGCATCAGGCACGCCCTGGAGGTAGTCGACCAGGATATTTGTGTCGATGACTGCCCTCACCATTCTTCCCGGAGCCTCTCTTGGTATTCGAGCCCATCGGCAGGCAGCGGCCGTTCCTCGCCTGGAAGGGCGATTTGCTGCCCACGCCAAATGCCGAAGGCGGTCTCCCGCGAAATCCGATTCTGCTCAATAAACACATCAATCGCCCGGCGAACTGCTTCAGCCCGCGAGAGCTTTTTCGCGGCGCAGATAGCGCTGAGGTCCTCCAACTGCCTTTCCGGGATGTCGATGAGGGTTCGCATGTTCCACCTATATCTGATATACACATTATATATCATTCTGCAGTATTGCGCAGTAGCCGCCTTCATCGTGCGCCAGCATCCAATTCGACGGGGCCCGGTTGTACGTCGATACTTTGCGGGCGTATCGTTCTCTTGAAATTGAAGATATTCGCCATGACCTTTTTGATCGGCCTCTCGTGAGTCATATGCACCGGAGAACGAGGAAGGCGCGTCCCCGAAGGAGCCCGTGGGTTGACCGCTTAATGGTGCTTGTCGCAGGGCTCTGCGTGGTGTTTGTGATTGCGGGGAGAACGCTACCGCGCTTCCGGAATGCCCACGACGATTCGGCGCGAGGAAAGGTACTTGAGTCGAGGATCGTGATCTATTCAATACAAGATTCGAGTTTTGGCGGCACTATCCAGTATCGGATTGAGGCGCACGTTGTATTTGAAGTGGACGGCGTGCGGCAGGATCGATGGATACCGGCGTCAGATGCCAGCAGTAGCCGGGAAGAGCTTCAGGTCCAGATATCGCCGCCGCCAGCGAACTGCATGGTTTCCTGGTCGCCGCGGCATCCGGAGAACGCTCACTGTTCACTGAAATGAGCATCTAGGCAGGCATCTAAATCGACCGGGCCCCGTTGTGCGTCCACATATTCCGGGCGTATCGTTTTCTTAATATTGGAGATAGATCCCCATGTCCTCTGTGATCGGATTGCCGGTTGCCGCTACGGGCGGCAGTTTTCTACTTGAGACTCGCACGCCCGAGGAAGTGTTCACGCCTGAAGACCTGAGCGAGGAGCACAGGCAGATTGCTGCTACGGCATCGCAGTTTGCGCGCGAAGAGATTTTTCCGGCGACGGAAGCGCTTGAAGCCAAGGAGCCGGGCAAGCTGCGCGCGGTGATGCAGAAGGCTGCGGGCCTGGGGCTGACGTCGGTTGATATCCCCGAAGAGTACGGCGGCATGGGGATGGACAAGACGACGTCGACGGTGATCACGGATCACATTTCAGTGCTGGCCAGTTTTTCGACGGCGTTGGGAGCGCAGATCGGCATTGGCACGCTGCCGCTGGTCTGGTACGGGACGGAGGAGCAGAAACAGCGCTATCTACCGAAGATTGCGACGGCAGAGTGGATTGCGGCGTACTGCCTCTCGGAGTCGACTTCCGGCTCGGACGCGATGAACGTTCGCACGCGCGCGACGCTGACCGCCGATGGACAGCACTACCTGCTGAACGGCGAGAAGATGTGGATCACGAATGGCGGGATCGCCGATTTGTACACGGTGTTTGCCAAGATAGACGGCGAGAAGTTTTCCGCATTCCTTGTGGAGCGCACGTTTTCGGGGCTGACGGTAGGGGCGGAAGAGCACAAGCTGGGAATTCGCGGCTCGTCGACGTGCCCGCTGGTGCTGCAGGATTGCAAGGTGCCGGTGGGGAATTTGCTGGGCGAGGCAGGCAAGGGACACCACATTGCATTCAATGTTTTGAATGTGGGCAGGTTCAAGCTGGGCGCGGCCTGCGTGGGCGGCGCGCGGTATGCAATGACGGAGATGATTCGCTATGCGAAGGAGCGCAAGGCGTTCGGCAAATCGATAGCCGAGTTCGGGCTGATCCAGCGCAAGATCTCGACTGCTGCGTCGAGGCTGTATGCCGCGGAAAGCATGGCGTATCGCACGGTGGGCATGATTGACGCCGCGCTGGCGCAGGTGGACAAGAGCCAACCCACGGCGACGCGCGAGATTCAGAAGCGCATTGAAGAGTATGCGGTGGAGTGCTCGATTCTGAAGGTCTATGGGTCAGAGATGATCAGCTACGTGGCCGATGAGCTGGTGGCGACGATGGGCGGTTACGGATACGTCGAGGATTACCCGGCGGAGCGGCTCTATCGTGATGCGCGCATCAACCGGATATTTGAAGGAACGAACGAAATAAACCGGATGATCATCACGGGCTGGCTGATGAAGCGGGCATTGGCCGGGCAGTTGCCGCTGCTGGGCGCGATCAAAAAGCTGATGGATGAGGTGATGCAGCCGCCGTCGTTTGATGGTGGCGGCGATATCGGTGAAAGGCTTGCGCATGAGGCCGAGGTGCTGGCCGCGACGAAGAAGATTGCGCTGTTTGCGGCGGGCGTGGCAAGTCAGAGATTCATGACGGCGCTGCAGGATCAGCAGGAGGTGATGGCTGATCTCGCGGACATTATTGCGCAGGTGTATGCGTTGGAGTCGGCTCTATTACGGGCGCGTAAGCTGTTGCCGGCGCGAAAGGGTGCGGCCGATGCGGCGGCAGCCATGACGGGGATGCTGGCGGAAGAGACGCTGGCTTTGGCCGAGCAGGCTGCAAAGCGCGTGCTGGCGGCGTGCGGCGAGGGCGATATGCTGCGTACGCAATTGGCGATATTGCGAAGACTGGCGAAGTCGACGCCGGCCGATGTGGTGGGGTTGAGCCGAACGGTGGCGCAGCATTGCATTGCGGCGGATAAGTATCCGCTATAGGAATGGCTTCTCAGTATTTTCGCTTGGCGGTAATGCCGCTTGGGCGGGTGTCGGTTGAGAATTCTATGAGTTGCGGCGCAAAAAAGCTTCACGAACTGCCGGAGAAATCCGAAATTTCGTTTGTTCCAGTCGCCTCAGTGCTTCACGGAAATCTGTTTTCCCAAGCTTTGCGCCGCGCTCCAATATACCGAGTGTGCCTCGCACTTCGAGGTGAAGTGATTCCGCCAGTTGCCGACCTTCGGTTTCGTCGATGAGGACCGTATCAACGCCCTTTTCCAAGGCCAGTTGAATTGCCTCACGCTCTCCGATATCGAGTCTCATGAGTAGCGGATTGACGGCGGAGATGACGGAGCGAATTTCCACCCATTTGGGCATCTGCGCCATCCACTCCTATACCTTGCGAGGAGCATTAGGATGCAACAACTCCCGCGCGACTGCCGTTGGAAGCAGGACCTGTCCAAAGATTGCTGGGAGAAGGCCGACCTCGTCAATCTGGATCAGGTAGTTTAGTGGGGAAGTATCGGCGACGACGATCATGCTTGGCGATCAAATGCCACGGCGTCCTTTTCCAAGTCCTCGACGCTGTAGGAGTGGTCCCAGACCTCATGATCCTTGAGGAATCCGTCCAATTCTTCCCGAGTTTCAAATCCGAGGAGAAGTCGGATCTGATAGGCAGAGAGTGCACCAGAGCGATAGCCCTCGACGGCAAATGCCTCCAGCGCAGCGCGAGCCGGATTGGGGTACATCGCCAGATCGTCGGGAAGTTGGACGGTGATCTCCATGGCTAGAAGGGTAGCAAATATGCACCAAGAAGGCCATGATTGCCGGTGTAAAGACGAAGGCTCGAGGTTACGTGAATGGTTTCGGTGACTGCATTGAGGTCAGGTTTGAATCGCCAGTGGATTCCGAGTGGATACCCCGAAAATGGTGTTCCGCATCAATACCGGCTGCGCTATAGTCCCTGCATGAGAAGTCTGCAAGTGCTCGAAGTTCATGTCTGGATCATCGTTCTATTCGTGGTCGTGGTGCTAATGGCCGCCGGCTCGCCGCGCGGAATGTACGCGCAGGGCGCGGCGATGAGCGGCCACGACATGAGCGATATGCAGCCGATTCCGCCGCCGGAGCAACTGCCGGTGCCGGTGAAGATGACGGGGATTGGCAACAGCCATATCACCATCAAGGCAACTCCGGAGGCGCAGGCGTGGTTTGACCAGGGCTTGAGCCTGCTGCACGATTTCTGGGATTATGAGTCGGCCAAAGCGTTTGAGCAGGGGATTCGCGTCGATCCAAAATGCGCCATGTGTTGGTGGGGATTGGCGCAAGCCGAGGAGTTTCGTGGCTCAGAGAATTCGCCTTACAGCAAGAAAGCAATGGCCGAGGCCGTGAAGCTCAAGGATGAAGCCAGCGACTCGGACAAGCTTTACATCGAGGCGAAGCAGGCGGCCGGGCAGGAAGGCGATGATTCGCACGCCAAAGAGCAGGTCGCGATCTACCGGAAACTGGTGAGCGACTACCCACACGACATTGAGGCACGCATCTTTCTGGCGGAGTCGCTGGGCGAGGGCTTCGACGATGCTGGAGAGCCCAAGGCGGGAACAAAGGAAAGGATATCCATTCTTGAAGGTGTGTTGCAGGATGCGCCGAATGACTCGGCCGCGAACCACTATTGGATTCACGCGATGGAGCCAAGCAATCATCCTGAGCGGGCGTTGAAGAGTGCGGCGCTGCTGGCGAGCCTTGCGCCGACATCAGGACACATGGTGCACATGCCTGGGCACATCTTTTATCGCGTGGGAAATTACGCGGAGGCGGAGCACTGGTTTGCAGCGTCGACCGAGGCCGATGAGCGCTACATGCGCGAGCAAAAAGTGGATGTGGACAATGACTGGAACTACATTCACAACCTGATGTATGCGATTGCGAATTTGATGGAGCAGGGGAAGCTGGCGCAGGCGAATGCGTTGAGCGATCATGCGGCGGCGGGGCGTGGCAAGCTGGGAGACTCCCTCTATATCTGGTCGGCGCGGGACCAGATGGCGCGCATCAGCAACCGACTGCCTGTGGCGTTGCGGCTGGGGGATTGGGACGCGGTGCAGACCATGACGGGACAGGTGAAGTTGGAGGGCGAGAAGACGGCTAACCTGCGATCGCTGGCTGGCGAGTTGACGGATTTTGCGAAGGGCATGAAGGCGCTGGAGCAGGGCGATGCGGCTGGGGCGCAGGCGGATTCTGATCTCATGGATGCGGCGTTGTGGCGCCTGCAACAAAGAGCTGCGGAGGAGAAGGCTGCCAAAGAGAAAGAGAAGGCAAAGGACGATTCGAAGGACGACAAGCCTAAAGACGATAAGAAAGTCGAGCCGCCGACGGTTCCGGTGATGCCCGATGCGTTGCCCGATCCGATTCTCAAGAGCCTGAGCGTGGCGTCGCTGGAATTGCGAGCGGGGATTCTGGTTGCGCAGGGGAAGCTTGACGAGGCCAAGAAGCTCTACGCCGCGGCGCAATTGGAGGAGAAGAAGCTGGGCTATCACGAGCCACCCATGTATATCCGGCCGGTGGGCGAGACGGAGGCCGCGGCGCTGCTGAAGGCCAAGGATTACGCGGGCGCGAAGGCTGCTTATGACGAGGCGCTGAGCGAGCGGCCGAAGTCGGGATTCGGGCTGTATGGGCTGGCGCGGGTGAAGGAAGCGCAGGGCGACGGGGCGGGGGCGCGCGAGGCGTATGCGGCGTTCCTGAAGGCGTGGGAGCACGCGGATGCGGGGCTCGCTGAGGTTGCGCACGCGAAGCAGGTTGTCGGCGGAGAGAGCCTGGCGGTGAAGTAAGGAATCGCGGCGCGGAGAGGGGTTCTGAGAATGCCGGCCTCGCTTCGCGCCGTTTCCTTTGTGAGCCGAAATTGGGTACGTTACTGAATCAGCGTTGCGGTCACTAACAGCTGCATGCTGCCTTTGCTGTCGAGCGAATCCGAGGTAAATACGACGGTGGGCTTGCCTACGGCAATGAGAACGACCGCCGACCACTTATTCTGGCGAACGACGGGCTGGTGGAGCGCCGGGTCAGTGGCGCTGGCCACACTGCTCACGTCTGCCGAGAGACCGATGGAAAGCTGGCGGCCGATTTCGCGGGTACGTTCCGCGTCGATTTTTACTCCGACGTCGATGTATTGAAATTGCGTATTTAAGAGTGCCTGGTTGCTTTCGCCCTCTTTCGAGATCGTTCCGGTGGCAATTGGAATTCTGGAACCGACACGGATTGAAGACTGTGCCTCACGGCTGTCCGTGCTTACAGTGGTTGTGTAGGAGCGGCTATTGGTCGTCTTGCCGTCCGCGCCGAGTTCCTGGACCACAATTTCGAGATGATAGTAGTGGGTTGGGGGCTCGGGTGCTTTGGCAGTTTCTGTCGGGCGTGGGGTGTCTTGAGCAAAGGTTGGCGGCACGAACGCCGCCGCCGCGAGCAGAAGGCACCAAATCAGTATGGTCTTGCGCATGGGTTCTCCTTATTGACCTTTTTCGGGCGATTCGAGAGGTGGAATGCGGATGGCGGCGATGCTGATAGGCGCTTCGATCCGCTGTTGCGCCTCGGCGACAGCTTTGCGCCCTGCCTCGGGGGCTTGGGCGACAAAGACGACGAGGGCCTGCTCCTGAGGCGTAAGCGGTTGGGGCGCCGGGAAGACGTCGAGTTTGGGAAGCGCGGCCGGGGTGACGGTCGCGAGATGCGGTGCACGCGACTTCGGCGTCCGCACGACTGCAACGTGTGTTGGTTCGCTTGCGATATTGTCCGGCGGAGCGATCGGTCGCTGCGGCTGGGTTGGCACCGTGTTCCGCGCTTGCGTTGCGGGATGGCTTCCGTAGAAGTGAACCGAGAGCACCAGCAACAAGCCAGCCGCCGTAGCGAGCCCGACGGTCCACGGCATCCAGCGACGAATCGGAAATGCCGTTTGCTTTGACTTCGCCGGCGCCGCGAGCGGCTCTGCACCAAGCGCATTCAGCACGCGTTGCTCCAGACCCGAAGACGGTTCGGCATAGGTGGCCAGGGCCGAGTCAAGCAGCCGGTCGATATTGTCTCTATCAGACATAGCGCGTCTCCTGCCTGTTGCTATTGATCGCTTCCAGTTTCTGACGAAGGA
>JANXQR010000271.1 GCA_025353435.1 Acidobacteriota bacterium
GATATCCAGCGCTCCGGTACGCGTAAGGAAGAGTTGCTCATCCCCAAGGAAGACCTGCAGCGGGTGTGGATTCTTCGCAAGGTGCTGAACCCTCTGTCACCGGTAGAAGCCATGGAACTGCTGATAAGCCGGCTTGAAAAGGTGCGCAACAACGCCGAATTCTTGCAGAACATGAATCAGTTGTAAGTAGTCCTTTGCCATCCATGCGGGCTTGGAAGGCCATGGCCTCAGCCCGCATTTGGAGCATTCCCAAATGAATTGCTGAGTTCATTATCCGCGCCGCGAAACTCATGTTCGCGATTGCGACGACGAAGAGTCGGAATGGCCGAGAACATGGCCTGGCAGTTCCGTCCTGAGGCTTACAACTCCAGTCAGAAGCCGGAGTAGACAGCGAGGAAACTGCGCCCGATGAGAGCAGTAACCCATTGCAGGACGAGCAAAAGACGTTGCTGTTTCGCGATTCGCGTCCGAGCGAAATTACAGCCGGCCTGCAAGCCGCCGGCGAAGGGCTCGTGGTTCTATCACCGGAGTTGTTCGAAACTCTGTGGCCATCCAGTTCTGAGATCGCAGCACTTGATGGGCTTCCCCCAGGAGAGCCGTTGACAGCTCACGAGAGCGAAGTCCTGGCGCTGCGGGCCGACGGCGCCGGCAACAAGGAATTGGTGCGCGGCCGCGAATCTCAGAGCACACCGCGAAGTTTCACGTGAGCTCGATCCTGAACAAGCTGGGCGCAACTACGCGTGCGGAGGCGGTCACGCGCGGCAACCGGGAAGGCTTGACTGTAGTTTGAATACACGCGACACGCGTCCCGCAAACCAATTCTGCAAAATGCCTAGTGGACTTCAGTCAATGCTTCAGTCTGCTTGCTCATTTTTGCAGTTCGATCGAGCTTGTCCCAGTTGAAGGGTTTGCCGTCAATCGCGCGTTTGAGGGTTTTGAAGAGTACGATCGAAAACAATTGACGGTAGGAAAACCTTTGCAGCCAGATGTGGAACAATAGCCAGCGGTCGCCCTTGTTGGCGGGATGACTGCGCTCCCGGCTGAATGCCACGGCTGACGTTACGAAATCGATCAACAGGAAGGCGAGAAAGTAGGTTAGCAGCTTCTGGAAATTTGCGGCCGAAGCGGCTTCAGGATGGAAGTGGCGATCGACGAAATAGTGGATGATCCCGTATACGAACATGAGGTCAATAAACGGCGACACCAGGGGAAGCAGCATCTGGAAGATGAGGATGTTGGGCAGTGCAAAAAATCCCATGGCCTTGTTGCGCGTAAACGCGGCGCGATGTTTCCAGATTGCCTGGAGCGTGCCGAATGACCAGCGGAAGCGCTGCCGCATGAGTCCCTTGGCATCGATCGGCGCTTCGGTAAACGCGAGCGAGCGGTCCTCATAAACAACCTTGAGATTCTGCTCAAGCAGGCTCATGGTCAGGTCGGCATCTTCCGCCACCGTATTTACCGGGTAGCATCCCGCCTGCTTCACGGCCTCAGTTCGCCATGCGCCGATCGCACCGGGAACCACTGTGACTACGTGGAAGAGATCAAGTGCGCGGCGTTCGAAGTTCTGGCTGGTGATGTACTCCAGAGCCTGCCAGCGCGTCCACAGATTTACGCGATTGCCTACCTTCGCATTGCCAGCGACGGCGCCGATTGTTGGATCCTCGAAATGCGGAATGAGCCTGGAGACTGCATCAGCTGCGATCACGGTGTCCGCATCGATGCCGACGTAGATCTCCTCGTCAACGCGAGTGAGCGCGAAGTTGAGAGCCGCGGCCTTGCCGCCATTGGGCTTCTCAAGCACTTCCACGTGCCCCGCGTGAATCTCCGCTGCGTAGGCATCGCGTGCCACTTCGGCGGTGCGATCCTTGGACCCGTCGTCGATTACGATTACGCGCAGATTCTGGTAATCAGAGTTGAGCACCGAGCGAATGGTGCGAACGATGACCTTCTCCTCGTTGTAGGAGGGGATCAGAACCGCTACCCGTGGATTGAATCCAGGTGTGGCCTTGCGATGCGGTCGGCGCAGCCGGTCGATGATCGCAAAGACGCCCACCACGATCAGGCGTGCGCTCATTAGCACGTCCCCTACGAAGAACACAATGACGACAAAGTTGAAGACGACCGAGAGCGCCGAAAATGCAAGTGAGTCGGGAATCGTGCGCACCCGCTGCCAGAAGGTGAGTTTCGGCATCACCTCTGCGGTCGTTTTGTTCATCAATCCGGAAACCTGCACGATCTGGTAGCCATGTGCGCGCAATGTGTCGATGAGAACCGGCAGCGCGGCAACAGTCACGGCGCGATCGCCGCCTCCGTCGTGCATCAGAATAATCGAGCCGCGAAACTGCGGCTTCGTCTTCATGCGATTCAGTTGGTCGAGTACCGACTGCGCGATTTCCTGCGGCGTCTTGCGGATTCGCTCATCCCAGTCGTCTGTGTCCAGCTTGTTGCCGATGACAGTCAGTCCGTCCTGCTGGATTCGTACCACTGGGGCGGCCTGATCGTCGGTGTCAGGCTCTTCATCAATGTCGTACGGAGGACGGAAATAGAGCGGCTGCACTCCCAGCTTGGATGCGAACAGCCGGTCAGTGAGGTTGATCTCCATGTCCAGGCGCTGCGGAGAGATTTCGCTGATGTCCGGGTGCGTATAAGTGTGGTTGCCGATCTCGTTGCCGTCGCTGGCAATTCGTTTCATCAGGCCGATATTTTGCTGCGCCTCTTCACCGATCAGCATGAACGTGGCGTGCACGCCCTTGCGCTTCAAGATATCGAGAATCCTCGGCGTCCATTTGGGGTCTGGTCCATCGTCAAAGCTGAGAGCTACTTGGTCGGGCTTGTAGCCATACTGGTCGATCGTGTAGGTGTTGGGGTACACATCCATGTGCTCATCGATGATAAGTTTTTTGCGCGGATCGGGTTCGTCAGTATCCACTTCCACGGTTCGGCTGCCTGCTTTGGGTGTGCCAATCACTCGGATGATCTCGCCATCACCTTCGGTGTCGACATCGTGGCCAGGCTGCACCGTTCCCAGGCCCTGCATCGAGTTCGCAGCGCTTGGCCTGTCCCACACATTCCAAAGTGAGCCGTCTTCTTCTCCAAGCCTCCACAGCGCAAACGTCTGCAGCCCCAACTCTCGTGCCGCACGCATCTCGTTCAACACCGTAACGCCATCGAGGAACCACACAACATGCCGCTCGTTGCTGTCCTCGTCGATATATTCGAAATGGGGATTCAGAGAGTCGTAATCCAGATTCAGGTCAGCATCTGCATCGGACGCGCGCTGCCAGACCTCCGACACTGTCAGGTCCTGTGTGTCAAGAATCTGGGGCTTCGGCGTCTTGCCGTCTTTTCCGGCTGCAGCTGGAATAGAGAGCGTCCAATCGTAGCCATAGTTGCCGATGGCGCAGATCAGCTTCTCCTTGGGAACCAGCTTTAGTACACGCTGAAGATTTGCCACAAACCACTGCTGTGGTGCAATCGGCCCCGGGTCGCTTTCCACCTCATGCAGGTCGTAGTTCATCAGCACGACCCCGTCAGAGTTGTTTGCAATCTGCTTCAGATATTGATCTTGAGTTGCCACCGGAGCATTGACGTAGAGCCGCAAGTTGCGCTGATGGAGCTCCGCGTAAAGCTCGCCCACAAATGTCATGTACGCCGGGATGGAGTCATCGCGGAGATTCTCGAAATCGAGCGAGAGGCCACGGTACGCCGGCAGCGCAGTGAAGAACTGAATGATCTGGTTTTCAAGGACACCCCGCTTCGCATCGTTGGCCAGCACGTCTCCAATGGCTGGATCCCAGATCTGCGTATGCGGATTGAAATTGTTCAGGTGCGGAAAGATTTCCGTTCCTTCTCGCGTGTCCTGAATTACATGCTTGATCTTGTTGAGGTCATCCGGATCATGCACGGTTGAACCGTCAATCACCCGATACTCCTGCATGCTGTTCTGGCTGCTCATGGAGAGCAGCTGCCCGTCGGGCGCGTCAACATGGAGCCACTCCGGGAAGAGCATATCAATCTGATGAACGTGCGCCTTGAACGACGAATAGCTGGTCGCGTCATCCGGAGCGTAGTAAGCCGCGCGCAAACCCTCCCCGGTGTTTAGCGGAATCTCAGATGCCTTGCGCGTCGTTTTGCGGTGTGGAGGAGTGGCCGGCTTGGTGCCTTTCAGCAGCGGGGTGCGGTCGTGCAACGCACGTAAATTGTGCTTGGCGAGCGGCAATAATAGCTCCGGCAGCGGCTGGGTGCGGAGCGTGTTGAAGATGACCCCGGCCACGACCAGCGTCGTGATGACTGCTGCAATGTCGAGGATGCGACGCAAGCGCTTCCATCGTTTGCGTTGCGGATCGAAAAATATTTGCTTATCTACCATCGGTTTTCACGTGCGCGACAACCGGGTAAACGGTCTACGCTATACATTACGAATCGTATGGAAGCTACCCCCTTGAGTCAATCGGCAAACCCTCAGCATGCCTTTGCTGGCCGAGGGTCGGTATTCTCCGCCGCGCTCGCCATTACCGCGGGCGGAATCTTGCGGATTTGGATGCTGCGCAAGTTCTTTGAAGTGAGCGGCGATTCGCAGCTTTACGGAGGAATCGCTAAGAACATTATCCTGCACGGGAGCTACGCGGTGTCCGACGGAAGCGGCGTGCTCCACTCCACGCTGATTCGCCTTCCCGGTTACCCGCTTTTCCTCGTCGCTTGCTTCCGGCTCTTCGGAATGGAGAACTATTTCGCTGCCGCATGCATTCAAATCCTCTTCGAGATGATCGGATGCTTGCTGCTCGCCCTTTTCGCCTGGCGCGTGAGCTCGCCGGCCTCCCGCCTGTGTTCGGCTAATGCCACTCTGTGGCTCGCCGCACTCTGTCCGTTCACGGCCATTTACGCGGCCGCGCCCCTCACCGAAGCGCCTACGGTATTCGCGATCGCGCTTGCGCTATGGGCGCTAGCTCGCTTCCAGGACAAGCACGATTGGCGATCGGCACTCGCTTTTACTTTTGCTGTGACATTCGCGGCACTCTTGCGACCCGATGGTGCACTGATCGGCGCGGCTCTCCTAATCCCTATGCTCCTGGCGCCCTTGCCTCAAATGGGAACAATCACTCGCTCGGCATCTATTAGAACGGGCAATTCATCAGGAACATTGCAGACTCATTTGCGCAAGGTACTCGTTTGCTTAATACTTGCCCTGACGCCGTTCGCAATCTGGACCGTTCGGAACTGGAGCGTTTTCCAAGTATTTCAACCGCTTGCCCCGCGCTACGCTACGAATCCCGGAGAAGATACATGGCCCGGCTGGCAGCGCTGGGTGAAAACGTGGTGCCTCGATTTTGTTTCGACCTATCAGATCTATTGGGATATGCCGGGCGGGCCATTAGACATCAACCAGCTACCCAGCCGGGCAATCGACTCGCCTGCGCAGTATGCGGAGACTGCGAAACTTCTTGGTGACTATGAAGCCAACGGCGAGGAGTTGTCCCAGACGCTTGATGACCGCTTTGGGCAGTTGGCGGACGAGCGCATCGCCGCACATCCTTTGCGCTCTCGCATCCTGTTGCCGTTGGGCCGCATGGCAGATATGTGGGTTCGTCCGCGCGTCGAAAACCTGCCCATCGATCTCGATTGGTGGGAGTACAAGCGCCACCACGTCGAGACACGCTTCAGCTGGTTTTATGCTGGCCTCAATGCGTTTTATCTGTTGCTGGCCTTCGCGGGCTTGCTGCTTCGGCCGAGCTTGTGGCCCTGGATGCTGCTCTACGTCGCGCTTCGCAGCGCGCTGCTGTGCACTATCGAAGCCCCCGAGGCACGTTACACGATCGAGTGCTTTCCGATGCTATTTGCATTGGGCGGTATCGCGCTGGGACGCTTGTTTTCACGCAGTCCCTCGGCGATCCGCACAGCATGACGCCTATCGATTCACGTATTGCGTCTTGCCGTCGGTCTTGAACGAGAAAGCATCGTCCGGCAGAGTGTGATTCACCTTGATATTGGAATAGGTGCAGGTGCGGGACTGCCCCTGGCCTTCATCAAAATATTGCTTCAGGCTGACTCCGCGCTCCAGGTCAACCCAAATCGTTACCGTTGGAAAAAGTTTGAGCACTTCGGGATCCTTGGCAATGAGCTCAAGTTTTGCAACCCTGACGCCGTTCATCATCTCCGACCCGAGATACTTGATGGTCCATTTCTCTTCGAGTTCGTTGCCACTGGCGCCAAATCCCAGCACAAGATAGTTCTCGTATTTGCTGACGCGCTTTGAAGTTGTCACCTGGTCGGTAAGTTTCTCGAACATCGAGAACACGCCGCCCTTGACCACGATCACCTTCGGAACCGCTCTGCCGTTTTCTTTGTCAATGTGGATGCCAATTTCAAACGCGCTGCCCTTGCGGTCGTAATACACCGTGCCAGTTTGTACGTCCTTGTCGGGAATTGGTTCCGTCTGCGCGGTATCGAATTCAAATTCCGCTGACGTGGAATGAAAACGCGTCGCCGCTTCATTCAATTGCGCCAGCACCGACTTCAAATCGTCGGCAGCAAACACCGCTCGAGCCGGGAAACACAGAACAGCCAGGGCAATTGCGACCTTGGTTCGAAAGCGCATACCGTTCCTTCCACTAGTTTGACGCGTTGGCTCGGAAAAGAGTCCAGAAATATGGCGGCGAATCAAGCTGGGGCTACTTGTGAACCCACACCTTCCAGGTTTTTGGGCTCCCGTTCGCGTCGCTTGAAACCTCCCAACGCTCGATGAAGACTGCGTCCCCGGCGAGAGGCTCGATTGCCTGGCGAAGCGCGTGTTTCACGGTCGAATCCGGTGCCGCTGCGCCCACATTCACATCCGAGGCCTGCAGGGTGATGATCAGACCGTGGCTCCCGTCGCCCGTCACGAGAATTGGCTGCGTTGGACCAGCCAACACCGCGGGCTTGTCGCCGTAGTTCCATAGGTGCGGCGTAATGAAGATGAACGCCAGGATCAGCGTCACCATCACGTCGTAATGGAA
>JANXQR010000275.1 GCA_025353435.1 Acidobacteriota bacterium
GCCAACTCGGCGGGCGTTCCTGTTTTTCAGCCAGTCACCAGTCAGGAGCAGTTCATGAACCCACAATCCGACACCCCGGCCTGGTTCACCCACGCCGTGCCCCGCGCGTTCTCTGTTCACCGTGCACTGCTCACTGTCCACTCGATCACTTCTTCACTTCATCACTACTTTTTTCACTTTTCACTCCTCACTTTTCACTGCCTTTGTGTTCCAAATCACATTGGACACAAAATTCCCCCCAAACGTGGGCCTAACCCTATGAACCCAATCAACTTGACCAATTTTATTTTCGCAATATTGTCCGAATACGGACACTTTTTCTCTAACATCTGCCGAGGATGCTTCGGCTCACCACCCAGGACCCGGCGGAATATCGCGTCGACGGCTTCGCCAGGCAGACATCACCAGCGGGCCCGCTCCCACAATCTAGCGAGAGACTCACCCGGCGACAGCGAACAATGATTGCGATGCACCGATTGCTTCCCGGCGAACCGGCTCAAATGGTAAGAAAAGGCTTACTACGGTTCCGTGATACTTTGAATTTTGGCTGGTCTTGATTGTGACCTGACCCTGCTGTCTAACTATAATGTCGCGACTGATCCACAAGCCCAGGCCATTCCCATCCTCACCCTTTGTGGTGAAGAACGGTTTGAACAGATGAGACATGACCCCAAGGGCAATTCCTGGACCTGTGTCGGCGATCGTGATAACGAGTCCCTTCTGCCCGCTTGCGAAGTGCGTCCCCTCCCGGCCTCGCAACAAGAGTTGCCCTCCTTGAGGGCTCAACGCGTCAACCGAATTGCGAATGAAGTTCGCCAGCGCCTGCCGGACGTCACCCTCTAGACAGTTGATGGGTCGGTTCGCTCGCACGCGTATCTCGACCATTACGGATGAATTCGATATTCGGCCCTGATAGAGCGACAGTGAGCTGGCGATCAACTCTTCGCAGGTAATGGGGGCGGGACGTGAGGATTGTTTATGAAACCGGAGCGTTTGAGCTGCGATCATTGATACGCGTCGCAGTTCTTTATCGGCCTCTCTCAGAAATTCTTTGACCTTTGTCGGTTCATCGGTCGTTTGAGAAAGGTAAAGCAGGTTCGTGACCGCTTCCAGCGGATTATTTATCTCGTGGGCGATGGAACTCGCGAGCCGACCGAGGGCCGCCAACTTCTCTGACTGGAGAATGGCGGACTCGGTCGCTTTTCGCGCCTCAATGTTCTCGGTGGTGCCATACCACTTCAGAATGCGGCTATCGAGGTTATGGCGAGGAACTGCTCGCGAGCAGACCCAGATATAGACTCCTGAGACATCCCGGATACGATACTCAATGTCAAATGGTTGCGCGCTGCTCACCGAGTGCGCCCAGGCTTTACGCACATCGACTTCGTCGTCGGGATGCACGACCTGTAACCATTGGTCGCCTATGGCCTGCTCCAGAGAGAGTCCAACCAAGGCCAGCCATCGCGGGTCAACATAGAGAACTTTTCCGTGAGGATCTGCAGTCCAGGGGATCTGGGTGCCGAGGGCCACGAAGTAGTGAAGATCCTGCTCCTTTTCAAACAGTCGATCCTCTGTCCTATGGTGTTCGGAATCGAGCACTTCATAGTCCTGTTCGAGCCTCAGATGTCGCTCTTTCAAATTCCGCAAAGACGTGAGGTCTTCCGAAACTCGACGTTCAAGCACGTTCTCAGGTAATTCGACCGCGGTCGCAAGAACGCAGGAAGCAAGAGCCTCATGCGTAGCCAGGAGCTGATTTATGTCGTCTTCCAAAACCAATTCGGGATGTATCTCGGTCCAGTAGTGAGCGGTGCGAATGAAGGCAAGCAGGAGCTTGACGTACTCCAGTGTCTCCGCATCAAACACACATTTAAGGGCATGGAGCGCCCTGGGCGCATCGGGTGTTTTCAAGAATACATGCGCCGCGCAAGCAAAGATTGCCTTTTCCTGATCGCTGTCGGGCACTGGAGGAAGCGACACCACCCCCAGCCCTGTACATAGAGCAAGTTGCCGATCCCAGTCGGATTGAGAGGGGAGATCACGTCGGAGCAGCGGCAATACTTCCTTTACCGACTGCGGCAGGCATTGGGGATCACCCGCCGGGCGACCCAGGCCTACCAAGAAGCCAAGATGCCTCGCGATGCAATATCGGACTTTGCAGAATAGTGATAGGTAAACAAACAATCTCTCCTTCATGAGTGAAGGCAAGGGATTGTCCAGGTACGCGAACTGAGCAAATTTCCACAGATTCTCTGTAATCTGTGGATCGTCGGTGGTCAGTCGAAAGAAGTTCGGGAGAACTCCGAATCGAGCAGCAATATCGGATTCCAGCGGAGTTCTCATTTTTCTCCAAGCGCAAAGCTACGGAGTGTCGAAGCGCAAAGAGAGGTCTGATTGCGACGAACACGCAGCCGAAGTCTCCTTGATTGGAGCACTCATGCCGCGAAACGACTGTGCGGTTTCGCTCACAAATGGATTTGGTGACCATGTCCCGGTTGCCTGAAGTGAAGGCGTGCACCTTTCCATGGACACCAATGCCATGTCTCAACAATCCGAACATCGTTCGAACTCAATTCCTCATGCACTCGTGGCCTCTGCAGGCTTTGCCAAAGGCCAGGGGGATTCCCGACCTTGCAGTGGCGCGGTGCAGCGTTCAATCAGGCAGCTCATTATGCGCGGGAATTCCCTCGCAGAAAATGAAACACCACCGAGATCACAGCGAAGATGAGCAAGATGTGAATCAGAAAGCCGGCCGTATGGAACATAAAGAAGCCGCCTAACCACATAAGGACCAACACGACTGCTATTGCCAGAAACATTTTCTTCTCCTTTTCCAAGTAGAGTTTTGAGAATTTCGCGGTAACCTGCGTTCCGCGGCTTACGTTTTTGGGCTTCCCAGACTTCGGGCGCCCCTATTTGCTGCGTACGCCCACCACTACCAGGCCGACACCTGCGACCAGTGAGATGGTGCTGAGAAGAGGCGAAATCGGTAGGGTGCTGGTCTCTTTGTGTGAGACCTGAACCGGGCCCAAGTCGACATCTTTCTTACTGTGTGTGAAACTAAAGCCCCCAATAGCAAAGCCGACGACCCCTATTATCAGGAGCAAAATGCCAACAACTGTGGCAGCCTTCATGGTCCCTCCCGTTTAGCAGCGATGCATCTCATGCCGGATTTCGATTGATAGCGATTCTTCAGACTCAGATGAGGGTCCAAACCCTGACCTAGCATTTTTCCAGCAACTCATTTGAATCGTAGCTGTCAATCGCATATGGGTGAGAACGCTCAAACACCGCGGACTTTACCGAGTCTGCAAACCCCCGACGGTAGATCATCGTCAAACTCTCATCGAGAGTTCTGAAAACTTTGATGCAGAATTCGGATAACTTCGAGGAATAATCGACTTTTATCTCAACTTAGGGCGAATAGGGGGCAATCGTGCGGGTTCGCAGCGTGAGCTGCTCGCTTTTTCGCAAGGACAGCAGCGCCCGGTGCACCTACGCTGGTCGAGTTCCAGCCTGATCTTCTCTTACACCGCCCGCAGCTCGTCGAGTACCCTGTCGGTTAGTTTTTCGACAACCTTCATCTACGATGAATTCTGATACAGCTAGTATTCCCGTCGTAAGCATCTCAGCATATTGAGCCGGCGCGCAGAACGCAGAATTCAGTGGCTGCCTACTTTGCCGTGCAGCGGAGGAGCAAATCGTGGCGGTTATGATGCAGGGGTTTTATTGGGATTGCGCAGCCAAAGAAGAAAAGTTAGGCGAGTGGTGGAACTTTCTCACCGCGGAGATTCCAAAGCTTGGCAAGCGAGGTGCGGGTTTCGATTCGATCTGGCTTCCGCCCATTTCAAAAGCGGCCAATCCAACTTCAAACGGTTATGATACGTACGATTATTTTGATTTGGGGGATTACGACCAAAAAGGCTCGGTCAAAACGGCCTACGGGAATGGCGACGAACTCCGCAAATTGATCGCGACCATCCATGAAAATGGAATGGGCGCGATTGCCGACATGGTAATAAACCACAATTCTGGGGCTGACGCTGAAGAAGTCAATCCTCTGGACGGCGAGAAACGATGGACCAAGTTCAATCCGAAAAGCGGTAAATTTCCGCGCGACTGGAACTCGTTTCATCCGAGTCGCTATGAGCGAGTGATGATTGAAGGGGAGAGATTCGCCGGTTTTCCCCATCTTTGCCATCGCAATCCCGCAGTTTACGCGGCCATGTTCGAATACGCCCGGATGGTCATTGAAGATCTCGATTTCGATGGTTTCCGTTTCGATTTTGTGAAGGGCTATGGGACCTGGATGATTGGCTTGCTTGCCAAATACGTGTACGAGAAGAAAGATGGCCGCGAATTTACTCCGTTCGTCGTCGGCGAGTATTGGTCTGGCCCGGATGATATCGCGGGCTGGCTCGATGGAGTGGCTTCGTTCACTGATAGCCAAATCGCCGCGTTTGACTTCCCGTTGCGCTACAAACTGAAAGATGTCTGCGACACCCTCAATTACGATCTTCGTAACCTTACCGATGGAGGCTCTGTATCCGCGGCGCGACCGTTTAACGCGGTCACATTCACCGAGAACCACGATATGGGCGGCAATGAGGTTGTTAATGACAAGATGCTCGGCTACTCCTTCATCCTTACGCAGGACGGCTATCCGTGCGTGTTCTGGTGGGACTATTACAACTGTCAGCTGGCACGTCCGGGCACTCCGCACGGAATTGACGCTCTGATTGCTGCCCACCATGCTCATGCCGGCGGCGAAAGCTGCGTCTTGCACGTCGATCCTGACCTATACATATCGCAGCGAGGTGGAACAGAATCTCAAAGCGGCTTGGTATACGTGCTCAACAACCTGGGGACACAGTGGAGCGGAACGTCCGTCAAGACAAAGTGGCCAAACCAGAAATTCAAGCCGGTGGCCTGGGACGGCAAGGACGGCGCGCATCCCGATGACCGGACCACCGACAACGACGGTAACTCGGAGTTTCCAGCGCCACCTCGCGGGTACTGCGTCTATGCTCCGGTGAACGATTAGCAAGACTGAGCCCGGAGGATTGCAGCGGATCCGTCGACTGTGCTCTCCGTAAGCCGGTTCATCGCACTTGGGTATGCGAGGGATCTCTCACCGGTTCAGCAGGCCTGAGCGAGCTTGCTACGAACGGCCGAAAGCCATCGCATCAGAAAATGTCTACAATGGAATCGCGGTACGCCTCGATCAACGTTCGGCGGGCGCCGCCAGGAGAATATGTATGCCCTCTTCGCCCCTTTCAAGTGCTGAAATTACTACAAGGCTTCGCTCGCTCGATTCGTGGCAAGTGGAAAATGGCGAGTTAGTGCGCGTGTTCACGTTCGCGGACTTCCGCGCGGCTTTGGCTTTCGTCAATCAAATTGGTGAACTGGCGGAAGCAGCGGGGCATCATCCCGACATTGACATCCGCTACAACCGGGTTCGCCTTGCCCTGGTGACGCACGATGCCGGCGGATTGACCACGCACGACTTCGACATGGCCACGAAGATCAGCGAAACGCAGAAGGTCTAGGACGCACTTCCCTGCCGTTTTTCTTAGTACCTTCCCGTTCTCTAAACAAACCGCAAGAAGCGTTTAGTCGATCGGCTCGAGGTGCGCGGTGAAGTGTCTAAGGAACGGTGCTTCGTAGGTGAGGCGCATGCCTCTGATCTGTTCGCGATTCTTCCACACTTCAAGAATCACCTCGACCAGGTAGTCGATGTGGCTTTGTGTATAGACGCGGCGCGGAATGGCCAGCCTGACAAGATCCATTTGCGCGGCACCGGCAAACATCAGCGTGCCAATCTCGACCGAGCGGACCCCGCCCTCGAGATAGAGTTCAGCGGCTAGCGCAACTCCAGGAAACTGCTCTGAGGGAATGTGGGGCAGGAAGCCACGCGCGTCGAGATAAATGGCGTGGCCGCCGGGCGGCTGCACGATGGGCACGCCCTGCTCGGCGACGTGGTTGCCCAGGTAGGCAGTGGAAGCGATCCGATAGCGCAGGTAATCCTCTTCGAGCGCCTCTTGAACTCCGACCGCAATCGCTTCAAGATCCCGACCCGCGAGTCCTCCGTAAGTTGGATACCCCTCGGTAAGGATGAGCAAGTCTTTCTCCTGTTGGGCGAGAACGTCGTCATTGGTGCAGAGAAAGCCGCCGATGTTCGCCATGCCATCCTTCTTGGCAGACATTGTGCAGCCATCACCGAGGCGAAACATCTCCTGCGCGATTTCCTTCGGCGTTCGGTCTGCGTATCCGGGCTCGCGAAGTTTAATGAACCACGAGTTCTCCGCGAATCGGCATGCGTCAAAGTAGAACGGGATGCCGTGCCGCCTGCAAACCGCGCTTACCTGCCGCGCATTTTCCATCGAGACGGGCTGCCCGCCGCCGGAGTTATTCGTTACTGTGAGCATGACGAGCGGAATGCGTTCCCGCCCAACTCGTTCGATGAGCGACTCCAGAGCGGCCACGTCCATGTTGCCTTTGAAAGGATGCCGCAACGCAGGCTGCTTTCCTTCGGGCATCAATAAATCCAGCGCCTCGGCACCTGTGAATTCGACGTTGGCCCGCGTCGTAT
>JANXQR010000311.1 GCA_025353435.1 Acidobacteriota bacterium
TTTCACGCATGGACTTTCCGTAGACCAGTAGTAACCAGATTTCCCCATTGGCGAGGCGATTGAAGTAAATCACGCGCACCCCACCACGCTTGCCACGGCCAGCACTCCCCCAACGAACTTTTCGTAAGCCTCCTGACCCGGGTACAACATCACCGACATGTGGATTTGCGGCGATGAAGGTAATGAAGTTTGACCGATCTTCATCGTTCCAGCAGTTGCTGGCGAGGCGAACGAACGTAGGGGTTTCGATAACCGTGAACATGCGCACAGCATACGGCAAAGCCGTATATACGTCAAATGTGGCAGGAAGCCTTCATGGTGCGGCCCAACAATGCTTATGCGTATCCGCATCACAAAGTCTGAGGTCAGGCATGTGTATTGACTTATTTAAGGATGACGCGACATGAGTGCCCGCAGCACTGTCCGACAAGTCAATACTCATGCCTGACCCCAATTCACCGCGGCCTTGGTTGGCTAACTATGTTAGGCCGATCCGCATAAGAGCCGGATCTGCCAATTTCTGTCCGTATAACACACCACGGCTGTTCGTGAACCATACGCCATAACCTTTGCCATTTCAATGAGTTGCGACTGTGGGATCATATATCACGGGTTCTTATGCGGATCGGCATAACACACCCTCCTCAAGGGCATGGCAATGGGGTCAGGCATGAGTATTGACTTACTGCGATAGTGATTGCCCGTCTCGCTCACCCTGGTCAACCGGCAGATACGTCCATATTCAGGTCCGCTACGCTTGCTGGTGCGGGCATCGCACCTGATCAGAGTGCGATGATTCCGTGGGGATCCCCCGCCATGACGCGAATCCACTCGTCAGACAACTTGATTCCAGACGACTACGCCAGTATGCAGTCCATAGGTATGGCGTCTCAATAAGTCAATACTCATGCCTGACCCCAATTCACCACCGAGCATGAACCTGTTTGGTATTTTCCGAGATTTGTGCGAGGACTTTGGCGTCGTCTGAATACTTCAATTTGCCAAGAATGGCCTTCAGATCTTTTTCAATCGCCATAACGGAAACCCCTTGCTAACTGGGCGAATACACAGAGGTTGACCGTAACACAGGGATTTCCGGTGAGTCAAACTTCACACATTCAGTCCGCCAGATAGCGCACATTCCGATGCCTAACGTTGCTCATCAGCGGCGGAGGAGACGTCGGCTGGAGCGCGTTGTTATGCGATTTGTTCACTGAATCGGCGGTACCAGGCCGCCGCCTCATCTTCAAATCGCTGGAACATTGCATTAGGACCTGGTCGCAGCCTCTGAAAGTTGTCGATTGCCCGCTGGATCAAGTTAACGGCTTCTTCCTCCAGGTTGAGCTCCAAAGGGTTGCCAGACATGTTCATCAGGTCAGCAAGAACCTTTGGATCGCCGGAGTGACCAAACACGGTCTGATAGAGGTCGCACAGGTCCTTCACCTCTTCCTCAAGGGCGTTATCGCCGCCACCATCCTTCACGAGTTTCCCAAGTATCTCTTCCGCGGCGCCTGCCAGCGTAATAGCTGGCAGTGGCTCTTGCGCGCAAAACAACTCGATCGCCTTTGCGAGTTGTTTCTCGGCAACCTCGAACTTAGTCAGTCTCACGAGACCCATACTTCAATTTGCATAACTCCGTACTTCAGCAGTTGCCCGAATACCATTGATTCGCCTCAAATTCGAATTTGATGGTGCCCCCATCATCTGGCAGGAAAGAGAAATAGATGTCTTTGTCTATTCTCTTTATCCAGAGTCCTTTCCACGATTTCCCAGTTTCAGCAGTTGCCTCGAATTCTCGCCCCGCGAACTTAATAGTCGCTTTCGAGCCGGAAACAACGTAGGACAGTTTGTAAGTGACGCCAGCTTTGGTGATTTGCCGATCTCCAGTTTCAATGTTTCCATGGCATGTGCGCTCGTTATCGGAAGCCTCCACGGGGCTGGCGGTGGATGCGAGCAGAGCAACAACGCAGACGGCATGCAGCCAATGTTTGTTCATTTCAGACCCTCAGATGCCAAACTATGTTTAGGCCGATCCGCATAAGAGCCGGGTCTGCCATTTCTGTCCGCGTAACACGCCATCAATGGTCGTGAGCAATATCCCATAATCGACAGTGGTCCAATGAGTTACTGCCCTATCGACCATTTATCAGGGTTCTTATGCGTATCCGCATAACACCACTTCCTTGAGGGGGCTCAAAGTCCGTCCAGCGGACTGCAGACACCGGCCGGGCCTAGATGAAGGACCTGGGTATAGATCATCGTCGTCCTCATAAGGGGTGGGTGGGATGATCCCAACTGCGCGCGTCGAACGAGCACATTCCTATCGTGCGCGTTCCGCGAGCAAGGGGATCGTTCCAGCTACCCCGTTCCCTCTTTTTCAGCATCCTATTAGATCGAATACTGAAAGGTCGGCTTAGCCCCGATCGCCTGAGCCAGGACTCCACGGCGCTTAAGTTCCTCAAGAATTCGACGAGTGGCCGCATCAAAGTCTGCCGGGCCTGACAGCACGATATCCGTATTGGGTGGGACTTCTTCGGGCGCCTTGCTCATGTGAATAGCGATGACTGGAACCGGGTGGACAAGCGTTCGAATAGCCTGTGCCGCTTCGACGTAGGCCATGCCGAAGGGATTAGTCGTCGAGAC
>JANXQR010000361.1 GCA_025353435.1 Acidobacteriota bacterium
CGGTTTTGTATGTGACGCCAGTTTCACGTTGAATCTGTTTGGCTGAAATTCCGCACCTTGTGGCTGACATCAGGTACATAGCATAGAACCAAGTGCGGAGCGCCGTGCTGGACTTCTCGAAGATCGTTCCGGCCATTGGGGAGATCATGCTTCCGCAGTAGTCGCAAGAGTAAGCAGGGCGACCCGTCACGCGGTGATGCTTGCGATCCTTACGGCACTTCCCACATGGGATCAGGCCGGATGGATAGCGTTGATCCTTCAACCAGTCGAGGCAAGAGTCATTATCGGGAAATTGAGTATTGAACGACTCAATTGTGTACCGTAACTCTTTCGGGATGCTCTGCTTAGGCTTCATAACAAGTACAGTATGCCATCTATTCTACTTGATGTCAAGGGATAATTGCCTATTTGAAAATCCATTATTAATTCATCGAACCAGCTATCATTGAATTAGATCGAAAATAAGCAACGCCCGCCATCCAGCGGGCGTTTTTCATTTCACCTTCAAACCTACGAGCATTAGGGAGCAAAGCATGACATCAGCCCACATCTCCGGCCAACGACGGTCTTTCTGTTCCGCGTTCCCTGTTCCTTTTCACTTTTCACTCTTCACTTTTCACTCGCCGGTGCCCACTGTTCACTGCCTTTGTGATTTAAATCACGGTGAGCAAAAAATCCCCCCAAAACACCTCGCATCCTTTTGATTCAACACGGTTTGATCGTTTTGTTTTTTTGCATTTGAATGTGTTCCCAATCACAAAAAGGAGTAAATGGCCACAAAAAGCCCTGTTTCAACTCAAATCGCCAACGCAACCTGGGTAACCGCAACTTCCGCCGGCTTATGCCGTCCTTACCAGTGGCTACCTCATAACCGCACCCTGTTCGCATCCCTTAGCGGAGAAAACATCATGAAGTTCCTCCACGGCCCCTGGGCCGCCGCGCTCTGCCTCTGCCTCGTAGTGTCGTCGACGCCAGGGTTCGGAGAGTCCGCCTCCGCCGCAAGCGACAAGGCAGCGAACCGTCCCGCGTATCCCGGCCCCATCCAGGGAGATGAGCGAATTTTGCATACGCTGAACCGGTTTACCTTCGGCCCCAGGCCTGGTGATCTCGAAGCAGTAAAGGCAATGGGTTTGGACCGCTGGTTCGAAGAGCAACTCCACCCAACCGCCATCAACAATTCGGCGCTTCAGTTGAGGTTGGTGCAGTATCCGGCCATGCAGTGGTCGGCCGAGGATTTGCTCTTTCGCCTGCCCAGCAATGCTGTAATCCGACAGGTAATCGATGGCAAGGCGCCCATGCCGGAGAAGGGCGCGCTGTACGCGGTCTATGAAAATCAAGTCGCCCGAGTAACCGCCAAGCGCCAGCAGCAGGAGCAGAAAAAGCTTGTCGCCGGAACGGAATCGATTCAGCCGGCAGACGAAGCAAAAGCGGGCCAGATGAACCAGGCAAACGACGCAGCTGCCGCTGATCCGCAACTGCTTGCCACATTGCTGGCACTTCCGCCGCAACAACGCATTCTGCGCATGACGAAAATGTCGCAGCCAGAATTTGATGCGTTTTTCAAGGGCCTTAAAGGACCGCAGCGCCAGTTGTTTATGGCAGATTTCGCGCCCGATCTGCGAGAGACTGTGGGCGCTCTCGAGAATCCGGAGCGCGTTGTAGTCGAAGAACTGATGGCGCAGCGGCTGATGCGCGACGTCTACTCCAATACACAGTTGCAGGAAGTGATGACTGACTTCTGGTTGAATCACTTCAACGTATTTCTCCGCAAAAATGCCGCGACGCCTTACTACCTGGTGAGCTATGAGCGTGACGTGATCCGGCCGCATGCGCTGGGCAAGTTTGAAGATTTGCTGGAAGCCACGGCGCACAGCCCGGCGATGCTGATCTATCTGGACAATATGGAAAGCATCGGCCCTGACTCGATGGCCGCGGATCGCGCCAAGTTTGCGACGGGGCGCGATCCTAATAAAAAGAAGAAGGCTCCCGAAGGACTCAACGAGAACTACGCGCGCGAGTTGATGGAGTTGCACACGCTGGGCGTGAACGGCGGCTACACCCAGGCAGACGTGATTCAGGCGGCGCGCATTCTGACGGGCTGGACGGTTGAGCGGCCGCAGCGGGGCGGTGGATTTCAGTTTGACGAGCGACGCCACGAGCCCGGCACCAAGAAAGTGCTCGGAAAGAAGTTCAAGGAACACGGCGAGAAGGAAGGCCGGGATCTGCTTCATATGCTGGCGACGCAGCCGGCGACGGCGCAGTTTATTTCGCGCAAGCTGGCCATGCGTTTTGTAAGCGACGATCCGCCGAAGGAGCTGGTGGATCGCATGGCGAAGGCGTTTCTTACGTCGGACGGCGACATACCGACGGTGCTAAAGGCGATGTTCAAGTCGCCGGAGTTCTGGTCGCCGGAGGTGTATCGCGCCAAGGTGAAGACGCCGCTCGAATATGTGGTGTCAGCGGCGCGGGCCAGCAATGCGAGCCTGGCCAATGTGCAGCCGCTGATTGCCGCGCTGCGCGACATGGGCATGCCGCTGTATGGATGCGTTCCGCCTACGGGCTACAAGTGGGATGCGGCGGATTGGGTGTCGACCGGGGCGCTGGTGAGCCGCATGAACTTCGCCTTGTCGCTGGCGGCGAATCGGCTGCCCGGCATCACAACTGCGTGGTCCGCAGATGGAACGGTAACATCAGCTTTGAAGCCGAGGCAGGCTGCATTGAATCTGTTGGCGGATCTCGACTCCGATGCGCCCGCGAAACCAGAGCAGGCTGCGCCCGCTCCTGCAGCGCCAATTGTCGCGCCCGAGACGGAGGAGGCGCGGCTTGAAATGTTATTGGTGGGCGGGAAGGTGAGCTTGTCGACTCGAACCGCGGTGCTGCAGCAATTCCAGCAGCAGAGCCAGGCGAGTGGGTCGGCAATTCCTGTGGCGATGAACCAGAATCAGACGCGCCGCGCCCTGGCCGTGGCGCCGCTCGAGCGGCAGGATCAATTGCTGGCCGGATTATTGTTGGGCAGTCCCGAATTTCAACGCCGTTGATATCGAGGTAGATTATGCAGATTAATCGTCGCTTCTTTCTTCACAAAGGCGCACTGGCGCTGGCCGGGACTACGGCGATTCCGCAGTTCCTAGTGCGCACCGTATTGGCACAGCGCGCGGCCGCACCGAATCGGCGACTAGTGGTGATTTTTCAGCGCGGCGCGGCAGACGGGCTCAACATCGTGGTGCCGTATTGCGAGAAGAACTACTACTCGATGCGGCCGAGCATTGCGATCCCGCAGAACAAGGTGGTTGATCTGGATGGCTTCTTTGGGCTGCATCCGTCGATGGCCGCGTTCAAGCCACTTTACGACCAGGGACATCTCGCGATTGTGCACGCGGCTGGCTCGCCGGACATGTCGCGCTCGCATTTTGACGCGCAGGATTACATGGAGTCTGGCACGCCGGGCGTAAAGAGCACAGACGACGGCTGGTTGAATCGCGCGCTGCAGGCCGAAGACGTGCGGCATCGGCAGGAGCACACTGCGTTTCGCGCGCTGGCGCTTGGAGCCGATGTCCCGCGGACGCTTGCAGGGAAGGTGCCGGCCATTGCCATCCGCAGTGTGGACAACTTCACAGTGGGAAGCCGGGGTGCGGCTCCTTCGCCGGCTGCCAATGCATTTGAAGCGATGTATGGCACCAGCGGCGACAAGATTTTCCATGCCACCGGAGAAGAGACGTTTGACGCGGTGAAGATGCTGCGTGCCGCAAACCCCGCGCAGTACAAGCCGGCGGCAGATTATCCCAACTCCGACTTTGGCAACAACATGAAGCAGATTGCACAGTTGCTGAAGGCGAACCTCGGCGTGGAGGCGGCGTTCACCGACGTAAGCGGCTGGGACACGCATCAGAACCAGGGCGGGGTCGATGGCCAGCTTTCGAATCGCCTGCGCGATTTTTCATCGGCGATTGCGGCGTTCTGGAAGGACATGGGCGACGATGCCGCGAACATCACGGTGGTGACGATGTCAGAGTTTGGCCGAACGGCGCACGAGAACGGCACGGGCGGCACCGATCACGGCCACGCCAATGCGATGTTTGTGCTGGGACCGGATGTGAAGGGCGGCAAGGTGTATGGGCGCTGGCCCGGGCTTGCTAACGAGCAATTGAACGAGGGACGGGACTTGGCGCTTACGACGGATTATCGCGCGGTGCTGGGTGAAGTTGTGAGCAAGACACTGGGCGCGGATAATCTGGAGCGCGTGTTTCCGGGAGCGAGGCTGCGTTCGGATGGGTTTCTGCGGTTGGTGTCGGGCGGGAATGGTTCGACTGTTTAGTATCGTGTCCACAGATTCTCATCAAGAGTAGTTAAAGGCCAAAAGCAGATTCTTCGACTCACCACCCCCAAACTGAAAGACGTTTGGGGCCCCGTTCGCTCAGAATGACAAGCGCACAATATTAAGAGCTTCTGGGACACCGCCTTACCCGACTACGCTTCGACGGGCAGGTTGGAGATGCCTTCTGTGCCGAAGATGCGGCGATAGCGTTCTACTTCCTGCGCGGGGCCCATGGCCTTCGCGTAGTTGTCGGAAAGCTTTACCGCGGGGCGGCCCTCGACCTCAGACAACTTGCACACCAGGCTGATGGGGTTGAAGCTGCCGTCGCCTTGCGGATCGCAGTTGCGAAAGTCGTTGGTGAGGAATGTGCCCCAACCGGCGCTGAAGCGAATACGCGGCTCAGGGCGCCAGCGCTGCGGATCACTAAAGTCTTGAGAGCTGCGAAATGAATCCGGTGTTCCCTTCCCAATAATGGTGCCGCCAAAGTGGGCGTGCAGCGCAAGGATGCGATCGACGTCGAGAGCATCCGATGCGATGAGCCGCTTGCGACGAGGGTCCCGCCCGCGCGCGGTGAGCCACGCAATATACTCATCGCCGGCGATGAACGGATCCTTGCTGTCGATGCGCTGCCCGGTCCAGTTCCCTACCCAATCTGGTGCGTCGCGCAGGAACTGCGTGGTGCCGAAGGTGTCAGGCAGCAGGATAAGCAACTCGCCCTGGTAAGTCTGCTGCCACAGTTCGAGCATGCGGTATTGCGCGGTGCGGAGTTCATCATCGGTGTTCGCTAGCGCGGCCAAGGCCATGGGTATTTCATGCGCGTTGGTGCCCATCGCTTCAAGGTCGTGCTTGTAAGCGAGATAGGTATTTGAGCTGCCGGTGAAGCTTTTTCCCAGCACATCGCGCATGGCGAGCACCACGTATTCGTGCCAGAGAAAGCTGTGGCGGCGGCGGGTGCCGAAGTCGCTGAGGCTGAGGCCGGGAACGCCGCGCAGCCGCTCCATCTTCTCCCAGAGGCGCGATTTTGCGCGGGCATAGAGCACGTCAAGCTCGAATTCGGTGAGTTTTTTGAGAGCGGCGCGCGTCTTCAATTCGTCAATGATGGAAAGTGCGTAGATTTCCCACAAAGTGGTCTCGGTCCACAGGCCATCGAAGCGAAGCGCGATCTGGCCGTCTTCGATTGACAAGTCAAAGTCGGAGAGGCGGAAGTCGTTGGCCAGCCACTCAAGGAAGGCCGGCTCGAAGATACCTCTGCGGCCGAAGAAGGTGTTGCCGGCGAGCCAGATCAGCTCGGATTTGTGCAAGCGGAGATCGCGCGTCGATTCAAGTTGCGCGCGCAACTCGCTGACGTCGACGATGTCG
>JANXQR010000364.1 GCA_025353435.1 Acidobacteriota bacterium
GTACTGCACGTATTGCGGCAGCACCAGCGTGGAGCAGAAGCGTTTCTGGGCGTTGCGGCGGCCGGCTTCGCGCATTTCGTTCAGACGCGTGCGGTCGGTGAGGAGTTCGATGGCGCCGCTGGCCATGCCTTCCACATCGCCGACCGAAAAGAGCAGGCCGGTGACGCCGTGATCGATGAGCTCGGGGACGCCGCCGACGCGGGTGGCGATGGTGGGAACCTTGCAGGCCATGGCTTCGAGCGCGGCGAGGCCGAAGCTTTCCATTTCACTGGGCATGATCATGAGGTCAGCGAGCGGAAGGAGTTCATTGACACGTTCCTGCTTGCCGAGGAAGTGGATGCGCGAGTGAATGCCGAGGTCGTGAGCGAGGTATTCGGCGGCGGAGCGGTCGGGGCCGTCGCCGACGAGGAGGAGTTGGGCCGGTACTTGCGCGTTCACTTTTGCAAAGACTTTTACCACGTCTGTGACGCGCTTGACGGGGCGGAAGTTGGATAGGTGCATCAGGATGGCTTCGCCGGGTTTTGCGTAGCGCAGGCGGTCTTCGTCGCGCGCGGCTTCGTCGCGAATGAAGTCATAGACATTGCAGTTGACGAAGTTGGGCACGACGGCAATGTCGCGTGTGACGCCGAAGTCGGCAAATGTCTTGTCGCGCAAATATTCAGAGATGCTGGTGACACCGTCGGATTCCTGGATTGCGTAGCGGGTGATGGGCAGGTAGCTGCGATCGAGGCCGACGAGGGTGATATCAGTGCCGTGCAGGGTTGTGACGAAGGGTAGGCGGCGGCCGCGCGCGGCGAGCATTTGGCGGGCAAGCAGGGCGCTGACGGAGTGCGGGATGGCGTAGTGGACGTGGAGCAGGTCGAGCTCGTAGAACTCCGCGACTTCAGCCATGCGCGAAGCGAGTGCCAGGTCGTACGGTGGGAACTCGAAGAGGGGGTAATTAGAGACCGGGACCTCGTGATAGAAGATGCCGGTGTCGCGGCCGGTGAGGCGGAAGGGCTGCGAGTAGGAGATGAAGTGGACCTCGTGGCCGAGGGCGGCGAGTTCGATGCCGAGTTCGGTGGCGACGACGCCGGAGCCGCCGTAAGTGGGATAGCAGGTGATGCCGATTCGCATGAGGTCTCGCTTCGAGTTTCGGGCTGTCCTCTAGTTGGACGGATGGGGATGGGGCAGGGATTCAAAGTGTGTGATTAACGCGGGTTACAGTTGCGGAATGGATTGAAGCGAAGTTGAGCAGGTCGAGGTTCGGCATGTTGTGAAGGACGTTTAAGGCGGTGCGTTCGGTGTCGCGCGAGGCGAGCAGGCGGGTGTTGGCGGCAGCGAGTGCGGCATCGTTGTAGCCGGGGTGCGTGACGAGTTCATAAATGGAATTGGTCTGGCCGGGTGGGACGGCTTGGAGAAGGGAATTGACGGTTGAGGCGTCGAGGGTGCCGGTAGCGAGGACGCCGAGCGCGCCGCTGGTGGTGACGAATCCTTCTTCAGCGACGATGAGGCGAAAGCTCGAAGAAAGTAAGCGGAGGAGGCGGACCTGGGCGCGGCGGAGGAACGGGGCGCCGGGTGTGGCGTTGATGCTCCATGCGGGCTCGAACGGGTTGCGAACGGCGCGGACGCCACAGGAGCGCGCGGCGCGGAGAACGGGACGCAGGACGCGCGGAAACATGTGGGTGTGTTTGTGGGTGTCGATGTGGGTGAGGGTGACGCCGCGGGATTGGAGTGACTGGATCTGGGCGCGGGCTTCGATCTCGATCTCTTCCGCGCGGATATTGCCGGCGAGCACGCGCTTGAGAAAGGCGCTCAGGGTGGGATGCAGTCGACCGGTTCGGGGATCGGCGAGAGTGGGGATTTGAGCGGGGGCCAACGTCGGAAAGCCGTCGACCAGCACGACATGGCAGCCGACACCGAGCGATGGAGTGGCGCGGGCGATTTCTATGGCTTCGTCGGTTGCCGGGGCCCGGGACATGAGCGTGGCGCTCGAAAGAACGCCGGCCTGGTGCAGTTCGAGAATTGCGCGATTGACGCCGGCGGTGAGGCCGAAGTCGTCTGCGTTTACGATGAGGCGGGGCACTGGGTAGTGTAACAAGCTATGTGTGAGCGGGTAAGGATGATGGTCCTGCAATTCGCTCGGGAAGCTAGGCGATTCGGATGGGCGGTTGAGTCGCTGGTATGATAATTGCAAGGCCTTTCGAGGCTTCCCACTATACGTGGGCGGTTAGCTCAGTTGGTTAGAGCGCCTGCCTTACAAGCAGGATGTCGGGGGTTCAAGTCCCTCACTGCCCACCATGCCAATTTGTGTCATTCTTTTGAATTGGTTAAATTGCATAGAATGAGTAATTTAAAGACAATTTCCAATCCTTCCATACATTGTCCGGCGAGTCTGCTCCCAGGTACCTGGACTTGCGCCAGCTTGCGAACACGCAAGGTTCTTCCCTGTGAGACTTGTTGATAAAACCGCCGATGAATTCTTGGCGGCGCGACGTCAAATTCTGCCTCGAATGGGTTATCTTCAATGCAGTACACCCGTTTGCTTTTGCGTATAACAACCGTACGGTCA
>JANXQR010000426.1 GCA_025353435.1 Acidobacteriota bacterium
GCTTAGGGACGCGGTAGAAGTCGCGCCGCCAACGAACCTACGCTTTGGCTGTGGTGAGCGCTCCCAGGTCGGCAGCCAGTTTCTCCGTCGAGAAGGCTTCGATGAGGTCGCCTTCCTTCAGGTCGCTGAAGCCGCTGAGACCGATACCGCACTCCATGCCGTTGGTGACTTCGCGGGCATCGTCCTTGAAGCGCTTGAGCGAGGCGATCTTGCCCTTGAAGACTTGCTCCGTGCCGCGCATGACTTTGATCTCCGCGTCGCGGCGGATCACTCCATCCTGCACACGGCAGCCGGCAATGGTGCCTACCTTGGGAATGCGGAATACGTTGATAACTTCCGCGCGGCCCACGTAGTTCTCCTTGAACGTGGGATCGAGGAGTCCCAGCATGGCCAGGCGCATCTCGTCCTGCAATTCGTAGATGATGGAGTGCAGGCGAATCTGGACGCCTTCCTGTTGTGCCAACTCGGCGGCCTTGCGCTCAGGGCGCACGTTGAAGCCGATGATGATGGCGTTCGACGCGGTCGCAAGGAGAACGTCGGACTCAGTGATAGATCCGACGCCTGAGTGGATGACCTTCACTCTCACTTTCTCAGTGGACATGCGCACCAGCGAGTCGGCCATTACTTCGACCGATCCGGTCACGTCGCCCTTGATGATGAGTCCGAGATCTTTCACGCCAGCCTGGCGAATCTGCTCGGCAAGACCTTCGAGGGATACGCGGGAGCTTTTGGCAAGCTGCGCCTCGCGCTCCTTCATCTTGCGGTACTGCGCAATGCCCTTGGCCTTGTCGCGATCGGCAACCACAAGGAACGTGTCGCCGGAGTCGGGCATGGCTTCGAGACCGAGCACTTCGACTGGTGTCGACGGGCCGGCTTCCACGATAGCGCGTCCGCGGTCGTCAAACATGGCGCGAACCTTGCCGAAGGTGTTGCCGACGATGTAGCTGTCGTTGAGCTTCAGCGTTCCGTCCTGGACCAGGACCGTGGCGACTGCACCGCGGCCGCGATCGAGCTTGGCTTCGAGCACAGAGCCCACGGCCTTGCGTCCGGGTGTGGCCTTGGGCGCCTTGATGTCGGAGACCAGGCAGATCATTTCGAGCAGCAAGTCGAGGTTGATGCGCTTTTTGGCAGAGACCTCGACGAAGACCGTGCCTTCGCTTCCGGCCGCCCACTCTTCAGGGATCAGCCCGCGATCGGCCAGTTGCTTCTTGACGCGCTCGGGGTTGGCCTCAGGCTTGTCGATCTTGTTCACGGCCACGATGATGGGAACGTCCGCGGCCTTGGCGTGGTCGATGGCTTCGAGGGTCTGCGGCATGACGCCGTCGTCCGCTGCAACCACGATGACAACAATGTCCGTCACCTTGGCGCCGCGAGCTCTCATGCGGGTAAACGCTTCGTGGCCCGGCGTATCAAGGAATACGATTTCGCGGCCGGAAGCAGGAGAGCCTTCCTTGGCGAACTTTACCTTGTAGGCGCCGATGTGTTGCGTGATGCCGCCTGCTTCACCCGAGGCGACATCGGTTTCGCGGATGGCGTCGAGCAGGCTGGTCTTGCCGTGATCAACGTGCCCCATGACCGTGACGACCGGCGCGCGTGGCACCTCGTTGACATCGATCTTGTCGGTATCGAGCACCTCAACGATGGCTTCGTTCTCCAACTCCTCTTCGTAGCTGATGACGGTGGCAGCCGCGCCAAATCTGGCGGCTACGTCTTTCACCATCTCAGCGTCGAGGGACTGGTTGACAGTAACGAAGACGCCGCGCATCAGCAGGATGGCGATCAGGTCCTTGGCGCGAATTTCAAGCTTCTCGGCCAGGTCCTTTACGCTGATGCCTTCCGTCACCGTGATTTCACGGGTGATGGGGAGCGGTTCATTGGAGAAGTTTGCGGCACCGCCAAAACGAGGCGGCGGCACAAAGCCCTTCATCGGGCCTTCTTTGGTCTTGGGATACTGTTGGCGTCCGCCACGGCCCTTGGCCGCGCTGGCGCGTTGTGCGCGCGGTGGCTCGCCTGGAGGCGGAGTGGCTCCGCCAGCGCCGCCGCCGAACCCGCCGGGACGGGGTGGGCCGCCAAATCCGCCTGGGCGCGGTGGGCCGCCAAAGCCGGGTCGCTGGCCGAAGCCAGGTCGTCCGCCCGGTGCACCGGCGCCTCCGGGACCCGCAAAGCCGCCCGTAGTCGTACGCGTGGGATGTTTGGGACGCGGTCCGCCCGGGAATTGTCCTGGAGCTCCCTGACCCTGGGGGCGCTGCTGGTAGCCACCCTGTGCTCCGGCGCCACCGGGTCCACTGGGAGCACCGGCCGGGCGTCGATCGAAGATGGGACGGCCGCGCTGGATGATGCCACCCGCGGCTGGCGCGCTTGACGCAGCACTTGCCGGCGGGGGCGGAGGTGCGATGGGAGCCTTGTAAACGGGCCGCGGGCCGGACTGCGCCTTGACGCCGCGCCGCACGGGAGCGACGGGCGCAGCCTGCGCGGCAATAGAGGCTTCTCCACTCTCTGAATCAGCAGGCGATGGTGGAGTAACGGGGATCGAAACCGGAGCCTGAGCGGCGGCCTCGGCAAGAACTGTTGGCATAGGCGCAATAATCTCTGCCGGCGCTGAGGGCGCTGGTTGTATGGGCTCGGCGACGGCCGCTGCTGCAGCGAGCGGCGTTGGCGGTTCAACTAAGGCGGACGGAGACGGAGCAGCCATGGAAGCGGGGGGCTCGACGGCGGGGGGCGCAGCCACCGGGACAGCGGGAGGCTTGGTGGAGGCCGCAACCGGTTCCACAGCGCGCGGTGGTGCGGCCACGGGGGGCTTCACCACTACGGTGACAGACGGAGGCGCGGTGGCGACCGCTGGACGCGTCGCGGGGGCAGCGCTTACGGGAGCCTTCGCAACGACAGGATTGGCCGGCGGACGCGACGCGATGGCCGGCGGTGCCGGCGGTATGATGCGCGGTTCCTGGCGCGCTGCCGGGACAATCTTTCGCGGCTCGGGCCGCAGGGCCGCAGACGGAGGGGCTGCCACCACAGTGGGCGGCGCGGGCTTGGCGACAACAACCTGCGGCTGGGGCGGCGTTGCCTGGCGAGCGGGAAACTGGCTCCTGCGCGCGGCATCTTCCTGCTCCTGCTTCTTGGCCAGGATAGCCTTCATCACGTCACCGGGCTTGGAGACGTGAGACAGGTCAACCTTCGGCTGTATCCCCTGTGGCGCACGGGAAGCGGCGCTGGCGCGGCTGGTACCGCTGCCGCGCTGAAAATGCCCCCGCACCTTCTCGGCCTCGTACCCTTCAATCGAGCTGGAGTGAGTTTTACCCTCACCCAGGCCGAGCTCTATCAGAACATCAAGAATCTGCTTGCTCTTGACTTCCATCTCGCGCGCGAGATCGTTGATTCGAACCTTACTCATCCGCCTCTTTTCAAAACCTGCTACCCAAAGCCTTAAGCGCTCATAGCGACTCCGTGGCAATGGCTGCTGCTATTGGAACCGCCTGATTCCCCGATTCCGTTGTCCCCTGATTGACGAGTAAAAGCGCGGCGCAGAGTGCGCGTCACGCTACTCGGCCGATTCATCTTTGCTGCTCGACTCGTGCTGGTGCTCATCGGTGTGTTCTGCCGTCGCGGTATGGCCTTCACCCGCAACCGCATCTTCTGTTCCTGCTTCGGGTGCTGACTCGAGTTCCGCCTCGGAAGAAGACTCAACTTCGCTTGCTGCCTCGGCTGTCTCTTCGGATGCTTCCGCCGCGCCTTCTTCGGCTTCGGCCGGCTCTTCCCCTTCAGCCGGCTCTTCCGACTCGACAGCCACAGCTTCGGGAGCCCCTTCTTCGCCTTCTTCAAAGTGGCCGAAGTAGTGCCGCACGGCCACACTGATGCGCTCCAGCGTCTTTTCGCCGATGCCAGGAATCTCTTCCAGCTGCTCGGGCGTCATGTCGGCCAGGCCTTCGACCGTCGTAATGCCCGCCGCCACCAGCTTCTGAATGATGGTCTCGCCAAGCTCCGTGACCTGCTCGATCGGCGTGGTCGGGCCGCCCGACATGGCCTGCATCTGCTGCTCGACTTCCTGGCGCTTCTCTTCCTCGCTCTTGATGTCGATCTTCCAGCCCAGCAGCTTGGCCGCCAGCCGCACGTTCTGGCCCTTCTTGCCGATGGCGAGCGAAAGCTGCGTGTCGTCCACAATCACTTCAAGCTGCTTTTCGCCAAGATCGGTGATCGAAACGCGGCTCACTTTTGCCGGCTGCAGAGCCTTCTCGGCGAAGGTCGTGATCTCTTCCGAGTACTCGATGATGTCGATCTTTTCGCCGCGCAGCTCGCGGATGATGGACTGCACGCGCATGCCCTTCATGCCCACGCACGCGCCCACCGGGTCCACGTCCTTGTCGCGGCTCATCACGGCAATCTTGGTGCGCTCGCCGGCTTCACGGGCAATGGCGCGGATCACTACCGTGCTGTCGTAGATTTCCGGCACTTCACTCTGAAACAAATTCGAAACCAGCTCC
>JANXQR010000448.1 GCA_025353435.1 Acidobacteriota bacterium
CACGGCGATTATCGGGCACTTGTCCCAACCTTCACACGCATCGCATCGCAAGCGAGTCGCACCGTTGAAGGCGCATGGCGGCCAAGCCTGCCATGCCATCAACACCAGTTTGAGAGAGGCATGCGCCCCTGTGTTGGAGCAAGCGCACGCTTCATCCAGCATCAGAAGCTGGGGGCTACGGCGGCATGAAGCCGTGCGCCTGCGCGAGTAAAAGCGGACACCAAACGTCCTGATCTTTCCTTACTTCCGCTCCGCGCCCTTGGCCATTTGTTCGTGGAACCGCGCAAGTTCCTGCGTCTTGGTTGCCAGGTCCTTGAAGGCTTGAACGTAATACTCGCAATGGCCGATGGTGCTGGCGCGGTTCTTTTCCGTCGACAGACTCGGATTTGCCTTATACGCCGCAAGCATCTCCTCGTGTTCCTTCGCTTGGTACAGATAGTCCTGTGCCTTGGCCTGATAATACTGAGCGATGCGCCGGTGTTCGGCTGGTGTTTTCGCCGTCGCGATGAGGGTGTTGAGCTGACGCATGCTGAGATGCTCCGGCTTGGGCTGCGGTGTGGAGGGAGTCTGAGCAAGGGCTGTTGCAGTCATGACGAGTGCGAGCGAAAGAATCGAGAGGATACCAGTAGTGCGTTTCATGGAAGTCTCCTTGTAGTTCAGGTGGTAGGTGCGATGCGCGCCGCTCGACAGTCCAAAACCAAGGGCAAGTCGGCAGGCCGTGCTGGCATGCAACGAGAGAATTAGATTCTGAAGGTCCGACAGAGAACTTATCTGGCGAGTGCAGGAGCAACGCTGTTCCCGGATCGCCGTGTCGCCAAAGAGGGTGAGTAAATGGCGGAGATTCCTACAACTGGCACAGAAGATACATTGCGGCTGACTGTCGACATGAGCGGAGCTGCCATTTGAAGAATCGCCGGGGCCGCAATAAGCCGGCAGCAACTCGGGTCGCAGCAGGGATCAGCAGATGCCGAGAACTCCAGTATCTGAGAATCTGCCACGAGTTGATGCGCCACCGTGCCGGCCGCCGTAGGACAACAGGCAGCGATGCTGCCGTCGCCCATGTTCGACCGCTGACGGCAAGTAGGATCCGCCATTATTGGCTGAGATGTGAGAGTCATCACAGCAGCCAATGCGACGAGTTGAACGAAGTTCTTCATGAGTTCAGTGTGGAGTATGGCTAAGTTCACACCCCCAATCTGTGATCCGGATCACATCCCATCCGGCTTCACGCGGCGCAAAGTATTTTTACGCGAGTAGGTCAGCTAGCTATGTGGTTTCGGTCAGAAAGTGAATGGTTCGGAAGACCAACACCGTTGCCGCTCACTTACCAGTTCCTCAGAGAGGTAGCGACAAAATGAAAACGACGAGTGTGAGACCGATGAGTTGTCAACAGAAATCATGGCAGAACGTGATCGCGGCTGGTGCTGTCCTCGCTTTGGCAGGAATATTGATCGCATGCGGCAGCGGCAGCAACGCCACCACAAATCCAAGTCCTACACCCGCGGCCAAGACCGCAGTTCAGGTCAACATGGGCGACACGCCCGCGGACTGGATGCTCGCCTTCTCGATGAACATCAGTTCGATGTCGCTGACAGGGAGCAGTGGAACGGTAAGCACGGTCTCCTCGGCGACGCCGATCGAAATGTTGCATCTGATGGGCACAATGCAGCCGTTCGCGATGATCTCCGCGCCTCAGGGTTCCTACACGAGCGCATCGATCACCATTGGTTCGGCCACGGTCATGTATATGGACCCGACGATGAAGGCTCCAATGCAGAAGACGATCTCGGGCCCGATTACAGCCACCGTGAATTTCAGCAGCCCGGTTACTGTTGGATCAACCCCGATGGCGATGGGATTTGATCTAGATCTGGCCAGTTCCGTCACCGCCGATGCCAGCGGCAATCTGAGCATGAACCCCGTGTTCCATGTGACGTCCGGCATGCAGGGTTCCGGCAGCCCGCTCGATCCTGCGGACGGCGGCATCCAGCAAATGATGGGAATGGTGTCGGGCGTCACGGGAAGTTCGTTCACCATGACCTCGATGCAGGCTGCTCAGACGTTCACTTTTGCGACCAACTCGTCTACAACGTTCGACGGTACCAGTATGAGTGGAATGTCCAGCGGCATGCTCTTGATGGTGGATGCCAGTCTTCAGTCGGATGGCTCGTTAATGGCGACCAAAGTCCAGTCCATGATGAACTCCGGAGGCGTAATGGGAGGAGGCATCGTCACCGCTGTGACTGGACAGCCGGCAACAGCGCTTACTATCGTCATGCAGAACGGAGCTGGCACAGGCATGATATCGTCTGACTTCGCCTCTGGAGTCACCATCGATTTAAGTGGAAGCACCAATTATGAGATCGACGAGGACAACGTGGATATGACCAGCCTGCCATTCACGCCGGTTTTCGATGCCAGCCATATCTATGCAGGGCAGAGCGTAATGCCGATCAGTTCTAGCGGCATGATGAGCGGCGGATCTGGAATGATGGGCGGGAGTTCTCTGGCGGGAACCATCACAGCCTCGGAAGTTGCTTTGACGCAACAGGGATTGAGCGGCACCATCGCCACTGCGATAACCAGCGGTTCGAGCTCCAGCTTTACCCTCACTCTGCAGTCGGATTCGGCTTTCACCACTCTCACAGGCGCGACCAGCGTGAAGGTGTTTCAGCAGTCCCAAACGGCAATTTCCGGCACATCTCCGATTGCAAGCGGCGCTTCTGTTCATGCCTTCGGTCTTTTGTTCTTCGACGCTGGACAATGGAAGATGGTGGCCGCAAGAATCGGCGCGAATTAGCGGTCACTTGGTGCGCCCTCCCGCACCAAGTCCGAGATAAACCTAGAATCCCGAGGCAGTTAAACCGGGATGACCCTGGTCTGAGATATAGATCACAGTCCAGGGTCATTTCTGACAGATGGCCTCAGGGAATGGTGGACCACATATCGAGGAACTAAAACGCAAAATGAACTTCTTCGGCTTCGATCCCAGCTACCACATTGCTCGCTACAATTTCATTCGGCGCGTGCCCAAGTCTCGTACGCCCTCCTGGCTTGCGACCCACCGCTGGGCGAGTCGTAGCGCAGTTCCTGACGGTTGCTCTACGAATCAAATACCTGAAATCTGACCTTCAAGCGGGAAAGTTGATCCTCGAAGCGCCCGCCCGGCCCCAGCGGAAATGGATCTGCGAAAATGTCGCCGCTGGACTGAATGCAGTTCCGTCGCAGGTGGACTGCGGGCTTCGCGGCGTTCTGCAACACGCTGCCGGCCTGCATGGCCATCAAGCGGGTAAAGCTGCTTCTGTCCGAATCCGCTAAATCATGGCCTTACTCTCAGAAGAAATCTTTAGCGATCGCAAGAATCGGTTTCACGCCGGTTCCGAATCGGGTAACAGCTTCACGATGTTTTTCTAGGTTGCCGTAAGGGAGGTAACGCAGATGCAGTTTTGAAGCGGTGGTTCGGAATGCCGGTCGTTGAAGTTGCTCCCGCACTTCTCCTTCGCGGTTGTCAGGTGCAACCAGAAACAGTGGGACCGAACTGTCAATTTTCGACCCTTGTGCGAGATCGAGAAGGCGAACGATACCTGAGTAGATAGAAGTGGTGTGTTCGACCTCAAACGCCGCTGCCGGAACCCCATCCACGTTGAACCAGATGACGTCGATCAGGGCGACAGCATCTCCTCCTCCTGTAACCGAGCTTGGAAGATCCATAAGACAGCAGTCCGCTAGCTTGCCCGATAAGTAAGCTCTGGAACGATCATTCGAAGCGATCCACACCTGGAACCCAAGCGCTATTCCGAGATCGCGAAGCCATCCTTGTATTTCGCTGTGGGTCCTATCGCTTTCGCGCGCCTCTTCTGAAGCCCGCTTCTCTTTAGCACTCAGGTCACGGACGTTCGCGAGATCTGCTTCCCATTCGGCACGTTTGAAAGAGTCTGCTCCTGCCGGCAGTGCCGCGTATCGTTCCTTACCGATATCAAAGAGCAATCCGCCAATTGCCCCAAGGTCATTCGACAAAAATGCACGGTGCTCATCGACAATCCTCAGGATGCCAATTCTCATCGCGAGGTATTCGCTCCAACTTCCGAGCTTCACTCGTGCCCGGGTGAGCGCGTTATAACCGCTTACGATCGCAGTGTTGAATGGCGGCATGATCGTGGGGTGGAGGAAATACATTAGGTTCGCCGCTGCCGGACCAAGACCTTTGATTGACTGCTGATCGAGCCTGTGAACTGCGGACAGTAGTTGTGCCTCGGTATTGCAACACATGCAAGTGTCGAGGAAGTGACCAAACGCAAGTTGATTGTCACGGCTCTCGTAGATGTCCGGAATCCGCAGCTTTGGCTTCCAGAGGAATGGGTGGTCAGCTCCTTTGAAGATCTGGCGCTGTTCAGCGATGGATCTCACTACTATTTCCAAAGATGAGCCGCGATACGCCGTTCCAAAGGTGTCAGCTTTGATTTCCGCGATTACTTGCTGAATTCCACGTCTGATCGAGCGAAAGTTCTTCAACCGTTCAGGCCACAGAAACCATGTCTGGTATGTCCCGTCCGGGTCTTCGCGCCAGCGCGCGATCAATGTACTGACAGCAGAAATCTCAGACGACAAGGCAACAGTGGTCGAAACCGACATTCGGGATACCTAGGTCTAGGGTATCTCAAGCCTGTCCCGCAAGATCGTTCTTCTTTTGAATTGTATTCAGAGCCGGTTCCGCGAATCTGGACAGGGTTTTAGATGGAAGTTCTGTTCTGGCCCAGCCTACGATGGCTGAGAGTGGCCCTTGTCGCAATTCACGTTCAGCCGAGTTCTGTTCCCCGGCTAGTAGAATCTCACCAGTGACAGACCAAGACCTGCGGAGCCTCGTTCGACGAGGCGAATCCGAACAGCTTGAATTCAAGCAGAGCTCTGCTCAGTTTCCCAGGGCCGGCGAGACCCTTTGCGCCTTCATGAATGGTCGGGGCGGACAAGTGCTGATCGGGGTTCGGCCAGATGGTTCGGTAATAGGTCAAACAATCGCGGACAAGACTTTTCAGGAGCTGGCGCAGGTCCTGCGTCGCTTTGATCCTCCCATTCCGGTTGAAACCGAGCGGATTCCAGTAGGCGCGAACGGCCTTGAAGTCCTCGTTTTGAGAACTACCTCTACGGCTGACAGTCTGCCTTGCACATACGATGGGCGTCCGTACCAGCGTGTCGGAACTACCACCTCGGTCATGCCACAGGAAACCTACCAGAGGATTCTCTTGGAACGTACGCATTCGCGACGTCGCTGGGAGAACGAAATTGCCGAAGTACCGATCGATGAACTGGACGCGCAGGAGATTCGGCGGACGATCCAAACCGGTATCGCAGGCGGCCGGTTGGCCGCCGATACCTCCGCCGACGACCTGACGGATGTCCTCGACAGATTGGGACTCCGCGTTCGCGGAGCCCTTGTCAATGCGGCTGTTGTTGTGTTCGGTCGCGAGTTTCTGCCCCATTACCCTCAATGCCAGTTGAGGCTTGCACGATTTCGCGGCACCGACAAGAACGAGTTCCTGGACCAACGCCAGCTTCATGGACATGCCTTCGATTTGCTCTCCGAGGCGATGCAGTTTCTGACCCGGCATCTACCGGTTGCGGGCCGCATCGAACCTGGGTTGTTCGAGCGTGTGGATGAGCCGCTATTTCCTCCTATCGCGTTGCGCGAGGCATTGGTCAATGCGTTCTGTCATCGGGACTACGCACAGGCTGGTGGGGCAGTGAGTGTAGCAATCTACGATGATCGTCTGGAGATATGGAGTTCCGGGGAACTTCCCCTCGGCATGAAGGTTGAGGATCTCAAGCGGGAGCATCTGTCGCGGCCGAGAAATCCATTGATCGCGGAGGTCTTTTACCGGCGGGGACTGGTTGAGCGCTGGGGACGCGGCACGCAGAAGATTGTTGAATTATGTCTACGGGCCGGCCACCCGGAACCGGAGTTCCTGGAGGTTGCGGGAGCAGTAGGTGTTCGATTCCTGCCAAGCAGATATGTGGCGCCTCTTCGCGTTGCCCATGACCTTACGGATCGGCAACGCCGAATCCTTCAGGCCATCGCCGACGGAAGGGAACGCCCGTTTGCGAGTATCCGTGCGCAAATCGATCCTGCTTTGGCTGAGCGTACTCTACGTGACGATCTACTTCATTTGAAAAGACTTGGGTTGATCGATTCCCGCGGACACGGCCGAGGAGCCGTGTGGTTCCTGGGTGCAGCGCCGAAGCTGGAGGGTGAACCGAATAAGGCGGAATAAGGCGGTCGAATAAGGCGGAATAAGGCGGAATAAGGCGAGCTGAGCAATTCCGGCAATGGTCACGCACCACCATCGGGCACGGTCTGCTGCCCACAGCACGAGGCGAGCAAGAGTAGACAATCGGGCTCCTTGTCTCATTCCGTCCGCGCATTGAGGCACTCGTCGGCCGAATGTTTCACAAACTCCAGCTATCGAGCGGCTCGTGCCAGGTCATGCGGTCTAGGATTCGATGCCCTTGATTCTCAATCCACTGTTCGGCCATCCAACCTGACGGCACGAATATCAACAGCAGCAACCCTCCGCAAATAGCTGCGAGGATCACCTCTCGAAGCGATAGCCGAGATGAGGTAATTTGTGCACCACAGTGGGGACAAACTCTATTCGTATAGGCAGCCTCATTCTCCCGTGTGGTCGCCTTATTGCGCCCTCGCGACGCCATAGCGTTGATCATCGTCTTGGTCGTCTTCATCGCCTTCCTCCCCCTCTTCATCGCCGGACGTCTCGTCTCCGACCGCTGCTGCATATGCGGCCCGCTCGCGCTTGTCCCGCCGGACCTCAAGCAGTTGTTCTCCGACCGTGTGTTTTGGGGCAAAGCAGTACTGGACGTATGCCTCGAAGAGGGCCTGATTCGGAATGCCGCGCTTCAATACATCGGCATGATGGTGCTTGTAAAGGCTCATCAGCGCTTCGGGCGTGATGACGTAGGATCTCCGTTTGCCGTGACTGGAAATGGATGCCTGAAGCCATCCCCGCTCAATCCAGAAGATGATCTCCGCTTTACGGACCCCGAGAGCACTTGCAAGGCTCTCCACCGAAAACAAATCACACCGGATCTCGCGCAAGCTGAGGTTGTTTCTCTTGAGCATGTTACGGATCGCCTTCGGTGTTCGATTGATCTTCTTTGCGACCTCACCGATCGTTCGCTTCACAAGTTCCTCGCGAACGATCTCAAACTCGGTCTCGGTCCATCGTCGATGGTCTTGCTGCCCTTTGATTCCGTACTGGATGATGAAGCGCCAGCAGGCTTCCTTTGGGCGCCCGCTGTGGCGCTGCAGGCGGACTACAAGTTGCTCAAGTTTCACTCCAGAAAGCACTTTAGCCTGAGCAACCATGGCCATAGCTTCCGCACTCCACTCTTGGGAGCGCTCCGGCAATTTGGGGAGAGTTGCCATACGCGCCTCGAGGTTGATCTTCTGGCAGCCAAGGAGGTCGTTTTCGAAAGTGGTTCAGTTTGGGCCTTGTCAGACTGGAGAGTCCTCGCTTGTTCCGCCGACGTTTGCGTCCACCAGGCGACAGCCAGAACTCCCTCTGGAGTGAACGTCGCTTCTGTGGCGCTGGGGATCATTCAGTGCCGCCGGATCCCGGAGACCTCGTCCTGGTTCCCCTGGGATTCTGCATAGGGGCCCTCTACCTGCTATAGGCACCCCAGAAGGAGTTTTGTGGCAAGCCTGCTGAATTCTCTCGGGACTTAACGAAGAAACGGTCGTCTATACTAGGAGTTAACTGGTGGTCAATCCTCCCCCCGAGCACACACTCGCGAATGCCGCCAAGAGGTCGTAACTGGAAAGAGCTGACTTGGAGTTGGGCCTATTCGACCGGGCACCCCGCTTCCGATCAGAAGTTGGAGGCCGCTGCTTACGCAGCCTGGCCATACGCCTTTATGTGCGCCTGGGTGTACCTCAATGACCACGACTCCGCGGTCGATTTGATGGACCACGCCGTTCAAAATGCATCCAAATATATTGTTCGCAATGGCGATCCTCCTGCGAATAAACTCGCCGCACGCCTCAAGAGCGTCATCCGGCGTCGTGCCACGCAACTCGCCGCGAAGCGCAAACGCGAATTGCAGCGTACTATTATCCCCTCCAAATCAGGTAGCGGGTTTGAACCACTGATTTCCAACAGCGCTACTGTCGGTTTTCTCGATCAAGCAGCCAACTCTCTTTTATGGCTAACATGCGCGGCGCGATCTCTGCTTGACTTTGTCACTTCCTAAACCGCGCTATTCTCCAAAGCAAGCGCGCGGGGGAACAGGATGTTGTTTTCCAGGTGGATGTGCTGGTGCAGATCCTGCTCGAATTCATGCAAGCCGGCATAGAATGCACGGAAGGTGGGACAGGCGCCTGCAGGGGGCGTATAGTCCAGACTCAGTCCGCGAATCTCCGCCATCAGATTCCCTGCATAATCATGATCCTGAATCATTATCTTTATCGGATGGTCAATGGTCCCGAAGCAACTGCGTGGCTTCGCCCCACCTCCGAACGCGTAACGCTCGAACTTACCGATATACGGGAAGAGCACGACCTCCTCTTTCCCCTGGTGCGCGATCAGCTCCTCCCCGAGTTCCGTCAGCTTTGACTGGATGACAGCCAACTCCTGCCGGGTGTCGCCATGGCGGCCAACAACTTTTCCGGCGAGTTCATTCAGGCGAGGTACCTCTCGACTTACATACGCATGGTGAGTATCCACAATGTATGCGGCCAGACCGGCTAACGACTCCTTGGCCCAATCTTTTTCTCCGGGAGCCGAAGGTGCAGTAACGGCTTCGAGGGATGCGATCACGTCATCGACATTCAGACCCTTTGTTTCACAGGCTTCGGCCAGAGGCACTCGGCCTCCGCAGCAATAGTCGATACCGTATTTCTCAAACACGCGAACCGCGGCGGGATTTTCGGTTGCAATGTCGCGAACCGTCTGTGTTGTTGTGGGCATGAAAACTCTCCTTCAATTTGTCACTCTAGAAGAGGAATGATCCGGGCCACAGGGACTTTAGTCACAGAGCGGCGCTTTTTGCGCAACACCATCATTTCGCTCTTCGGCCCACGGGCGCAATCTGGCGGCATGAGGTTCAGGAAGCGCACGCCAGGCAGAGAGTCGAGTGGGAGCTCGAACCAGATTCTGCTGCCAGCTTCCCGGAAATGGATAACAGTTGTCACACCGATCAGTACGGTTGGTTCATTGCCGGTGAGTTGCCGAGGAGTCTACCAATGAGACATTCGCGTACCGGGTTGAAACACGACACCCGGTACAACAACGCTATCGCACTCAAGCAGTTCCTTGAAAGTAAGGCAAAGCACGGTTGAGAAGAACAGAGAACCACGTGGCTGCAGCTGACCTTAACTTTCCCTGAGCACATGACAGATGTTTCGCGATCAGTGACAGATGGCTCATTGTGTTCGTCACGACTCGCGACAAGAATCGAAGTAGAAGTTCATCGGTGACACAAGATTGAATTGCGGTCAAGGCACTTGATGGACTCTTCAAAAGATAGCAAAACGCTTGCTGGATCAAGGTTGTCTCTGGAATACGTTCGTCATGGTTGGCCGTGCCAGTGCTTTCTTGAAAATGATTCGGCAAACGGCTCCCATCATCTATCGCGACTTTGGATCGATCCTGACGCAATCTAGCCTGGGAATGGAAGCCGAGCTGATGAAGTCTTTCTACGAGAGGCTTCCCATAGCCGATTTTTCAAAATTGGTGTTGTCGGCGAATACGGAAGGGCTCTCTGTCGCCAGCCTCGGCGATATCGGATGGAGCGATTT
>JANXQR010000457.1 GCA_025353435.1 Acidobacteriota bacterium
GCTGAACAAACGCGAGAAGCAGTTCATTCCGTGTTCCGGCAAGCTCATTGCGTTTGAAAATGGGCTTCGATTTCTCTCCGATTATTTGAACGGCGACACGTATTACAAAGTTCATCGCGAAGGGCAGAACCTCGATCGCTGTCGCGCGCAGTTCAAGCTGGTCGAATCCATCGAAGAGATGGAAGAGGAAATGAACCGGCTGGTCGAGACCGTGACTTGATCAGATCACTTCGTTAACAAAGGGGTCATGTCATGGCTAATTTGGGGCCATCGCCGCCGCTTCCACCAGCTTCCGCATTGCGGGAAGAAACACAAATCGCACCAGCCCCGAAGGCTTCCCAGCGGCTTCGATCGTGGCTATTTGCGCATCCTTCCAACCGGCCTGGGCTCTTGTGCGGAGGTGGAGATCAGCGAGGGCCTCAAGACCCATCGTCCCCAACGCGCCAAGTTGCTTGGCCATCATCTCCAGATCGGAGAGTCGAGGCGACCGTAAAGCTGCGGCCTCGAGTTCAGGCGATACTCTTTGCCACGCCGCGAATCGGCCGCGAAGTTCCAGCTCGGCCGCCGTTGCATCATCGGAATCTGGGTGCGCAAGAACCTCATTGACTTCGCGTGCGATCTCCACGCGAGCGGGCGGATCGGGAACAACGGCATCTACCAGCCGATCGAGCGAACTGAGCGCGTCTGTATGTTGGCCCTGGTAACGATCACTAAAACTAACTGGTTCGACAACCGACGCCATCACCTCGAGTACTTCAGGATTGGCCGATCCCCACAAGTTACGTCGCAGCCTTTCGGGTCCGGAGATGTGTGTCAGCCCAGCGTCCTCGAGTTCAAGCGAGGCAACGCGAAGGCGTCTGTACATGTCTTCGACGTTACGATCCGATTGCGCTGACCAGAACCGCTCTGCGATCGCGAGCGTGCGCGGCCAAACGCGCGAGTCCACGGTTTCCGGGTCGATTTGTTCGGCCCACATGCACACTTCGCCGCCCAGGATCAGCTTCTGCTGATCCGCAGTCAGCTTGGTGTTTGCAGGCACCGGGTCGGCAAGATACATCTCCGCCGAAGTCTTCTGCGCATCCAGATAGTACGGCGCCGAAAGGATTCCAGTGAAGCCCTGTTCCGCACTTTGTGAGAGCGATGCCTCACCGCGCCAACTCTGAATCACGATGTCCCGGGGCAACTCGGGGTTCAATATCTCATCCCAGCCCATCATCTTCTTGCCATGCTTGGCAAGGATTGGCAACAGGCGGCGATTGAAGTAGGCCTGCAAATCTGCCGGCGTCTTGAGGCTTTGTTTCTTCATGAACTCGGCGATGCGCGGATTTTCGATCCAACCTTTGCCTGCGGTTTCATCGCCTCCAATATGGAAATACGCGTCCGGAAAAATCTCGGACATCTCACCTACAAATGTATCGAGGAACTTGAAAGTCTTCTCGTTGCTCGGGTCCAGTTCTGCCTGTGGAATTCCAAATACCGTCGGCAACGCTCGAATGTCTTCGCCTGCTCCAATCTCGGGGTAGGCCAGCAGCCAACTGGAGGTGTGGCCGGGCATGTCGAATTCGGGAACAACGCGAATTCCTCGTGCGCGCGCATACGCGACTACTTCGCGCATTTGATCCTGGGTGTAAAACATTCCCCCGGAGGCGGCTTCCGTAAATCGCGGAAACTTCTTGCTCTCGGCACGGAACCCCTGGTCGTCGCTCAGGTGCCAATGAAATACGTTGAGCTTGGCGATTGCCATTCCATCGATTGTCCGCTTGATGACGTCGACGGGCTCGAAGTGACGGCTCACATCGAGCATGAAACCGCGCCAGGGAAAGCGCGGCGCATCGTTGATCGTGACCGCCGGCAAATGGCACTCGCCGTTACTGGTCGTGATCAATTGCAGGAAAGTTTCCATTCCATGTATTGCGCCCACGTCCGTAGCGGCATCGAGGACCGCCAATTGTGCCGTGATCGTCAAACTATAGCTTTCATCTTCGTCGACACCCTGAACCACTCCGCCCGGTCCCGCAACTTTCAAGAGCAGCACATTGGCGGCGCTCGCGCCGCCCTCGTATTGTGCGCGACGAATCCCCCCGCACTCGCGGTCGAGCCGATGAAGAAGGCGGTCAAGCGCCGCATTCAACCGAGAATCATGCGTCCCATCAAATCCTGCATAGAACCGTGCATCAATCACCAGGATTCCCGTATCGGTTGTGATCGACTGTGGAAGAGGCATCAGATTCAAAATCTGGATCGAATTTGCAGGCTGGGCATTCACAGTCTGGCCGGTAAGTATGATGGGCAACAAAACCGAAAAACAAAGGACAGTCACGTACCGCTGTTTCATGCGCTGATAAGCCTCTCTAACATTGAACATCAAATGTTGCTACCCTTCCGCACGCTTTGCTGATGCGCCGATCATTATCGCAAATCGATCTGCATTGCCGAGTTTTGGAGTTAGAGCCGATAGACTCGCCGGGCAGTACCGCTCAATATTAGGTCGCGTTCGTCCGCTGACAGATCCGCGATGAAGGTCTGAACCGTGTGGACCCAGGTCTCGTAGTCCGAGGCAAGGGTCAGGACCGGCCAGTCCGAACCAAACATTAAACGCCCAGTGCCGAATGCGGAAAGTATCACGTCATAATAGGGCCTCAGGTGCTCGGGGTTCCAATCATTCCAGTCAGCTTCAGTCACCATGCCGGAGATTTTGCAGTACACATTCTCGCGTTTTGCGAGTTCACGAATCCGCTCGGCCCAAGGCGAAATTATCTTCTCCTTGATTCTGGGTTTTGCGACATGATCAAGAACGAAGATCTGGTTCGGGTGCCGATCCACAAACTCGATCGTCTGGGCAAGGTGACGCTCAAAGATCAGAATGTCGTAGACCAGCCCGTGCTCATTCAAACGCGCAACGCCGCGATTGAAGTCCTCGCGGAGGATGAAGAAGTCGTCAGGCTCGTCCTGAATCACGTGGCGTGTTCCCTTGAATTTCGGGTCAAAAGCGAAGCGCTCAATTAGTGAGTCCACATCAGGAGAACAGAGAGGCAACCAACCCACTACCCCTTTTACGAGCGGCTGGCTTGAAGCGATATCAAGCAGGAACTCGGTCTCAGCGATGCTTTGGCGCGCTTGCACCGCGACGGTCCCGTGCACGTCAGAGTCGCGCGTCGCATCCATCAGGTCCTGCGCCAGGAAATCCCTGCGCAAGGCGCGAAGCCGCGCTTCGTTCATCCATTCGTAGTCGCGATTATTGTACTTCCAAAGATGATGGTGCGCGTCAATCAGAATGGCGGGCCTCCAGTTCGATCCAACTCAGTTTTGCATTGCACGATTGTCCACAGGCGCGTTGCCACTGATACAAAGCTAAATCGCCGCACCAGTTGTCGTGCGGAAAGTGTGCTGGAGATTCAATTGGATCCTAGGGCTTGGAGATCGGATGAGGCGCAGGACTATCGAGCGGAGGTTGTGACTAGAGAAGATTCAACAGAATTGCGAATCCATAGATACAGAATGGCCAACTTGCAGCCGTTTTGGGTTGGCCGGTTCAGAATCAGCGGGCGATGTAAGCGATCGAGTTTCCAGCGCAATGTCTTTCGAACCATTTGTCGAGCCCGAAGGCCGTCTCGACACCCCCCAAAAACAGCCAACCGCCGCGGAAGAGGGTGCCATGAAGTTCCTCAAGGATCTTTCTTTTGGTTTCTAAATCGAAATATATCATGACGTTACGGCAGAAAACCAGGTCAAATGGACCCAGCACGCGCATGGGTTTTCGCAGGTCAATCGTGTCAAAAGTGACCATGCGGCGCACAGCATCACTAAGCTGCCAATCCGTATCAGCCCGCCGGAAAAATTTCACCAATAAGGAGGCAGGCAAGCCTCGGTTCACCTCGATTTGCAGATACTTGCCTGACCGCGCACGTTCGACTACCTGCGAGGAAAAGTCTGTTCCAAGAATCTGAATATCCCAATCCCCCAACCCTGCCTGAATAAGAAGCATCGCCAGGCTATATGCCTCTTGTCCAGTTGAGGATGCCGCCGACCAGAATCGCAATCTTTTTGTGTCGGCCCGTTCCTTGATCAAGCGGGGAAGCAATATGGTTTTTATGGCTTCGTATTGGCCGGGATCGCGGAAGAAGTACGTTTCGTTTGTGGTCATTGCTTCGACAACCTGTCGGCTCACCTCCCCGGCATGAGTGCGCTGAAGCAGCGAGCAAAGGTCGTTAATCGTCGCCAGACCAAGCTTGCGAACAATGGGAATCAACCGGCAATCGAACAGGTAGTGCTTATCCTCTTCGAGCACAATACCGGTTTCCGCATAGACATGGCGTTGCAGGAATTGGTAGTTCTCGGCGTGCAGTTCCGGGGTCGACGTTAGGACGGCCATCCAATTCCCCTCAAGTTCGTTCTACCCTGCGCAAGATTTCGTTGGCGCATTGGCTAAGCGGCAGGACCCGATCGGCAAGGCCGGCATTTGTTACCGAGCCAGGCATTCCCCACACCACGCTCGATTCCTGATCCTGGGCGAGAATGATGGCGCCCTGCGCTTTCAGGATTTCCGATCCGCGCAATCCGTCTTGTCCCATGCCTGTTAGCACGGCAGCTATGACTGCTCCGCCATATACCTCGGCAACGGAACAAAAGAGCGCGTCTACGGCGGGCCGACAGAAGTTCTGTTGAGGCGACTGATCGAGAAGCACATGTACCTCGCCGCCGCTTTTCACAACTTTCATATGGAAGTCACCGGGAGCAATCAGGATTCTGCCCGCAACTACCCGTTCGCCCTGAGTTGCTTCCCCGAGGGACATTTTGCAATGGGTAGCGAGCCGCTCCGACAGCAGCCGGGTAAAGAGGGGTGGCATGTGCTGCACCACCAATATGGGCAATGGGAAGTCCGCCGGAAACAGGGGCAGCACAGCAGCCAGCGCCGTTGGCCCTCCGGTCGACGAACCGATCACCACAATGCGTGGCCGAACAGGTACCAAATGAATTGGTGGAACGCTCAGCCGGCTCGCAGGCGCCGCCGGAATTCCGCAGTGTATTGGCGTGGTATCGGCCCGCGCAGAATCCGGCATTCGGAAGAACTGTTTGATCTTCGGAATCAGATCTTCACGAAGGCGCACCAAGGAACGATCGAGTGAACCTTCGTTGGAAGCCTTGGTAACGTAGTCATCAGCGCCCAGCGACAATGCTTCAAGAGTGACCGAAGCGCCGCGCTCGGTAAGTGTGCTGAACATGATGACGCGGGTATCAGGATAGTCACGCCGTAGATGCCGCAGCGTTTCCAGGCCGTCCATCTCCGGCATCT
>JANXQR010000462.1 GCA_025353435.1 Acidobacteriota bacterium
CGGTTTTCCCGGCACCGGCGCCAGCCAGCCGAAGTAAAGCGAGATAATCTCCGCGATGAACGCCCACAGCAAAAGGATGAACTTGCCCTGCGTCACCAAGTACGTTTTGCAGGTCTCATAGATCAGCTCGGAAATATCGAGCATGGAGCGGTGAACCGGCATGTTCTTCAACTGCACATAAATCGCCAGGCCGAACAACAGGCCGCCGACGCAGAACAGCAATCCGATCATCAGCAGGGCGTGTCCGTTCATGCCGAAAAAATGCACGGTCGACAAATCCGGCAGTACCAGGTTGGCTTCGCCTCCGCCGGTCGATTCCCCTTGCCCATAGGCAAACGTGGGAAGCAGCAGCCCTAAAACCGCCACCGTGACGGCCGCTACGCTCTTGGATTGACGCTTGAAGAATGCCTCAGCGCCTCGCTTGATGGCTGCGGCAATCTTCAGCCTCTCCGCCATCCACTGGTCCGCGCCCATCCCCTGGCGTGCGAAGAAAAAGGCCAAAACGAGCGAAAGTCCGCTAACGGCCAGAAAAAAGTCCACCCAACCCTGTGCTGTCACATTTCCTCCCAAATTAGTGTTTGAAGCCGTATTGACTAAAACGACCCCGTAACAGGCGACCCCACTTACTCCGGGGAAATCCACCGGAACTGTAGCATCCGTACCTGACGCTGTCGAGTGATTGCAGTCACAGGGTGCTTAACGTATTAAGGGCAGTGAATTTGGCGGCCAAATACCGTACACCATCGGGGTTGTTTTGTGCATCCGGGGACTCCCCGATGCGCATCGAGCCATTGGCCAGATCCGGCCGCAATCACCTCGGCGGAAATGTCACAGAAGCTGTCATTGGAGGACTTGACGGCTCGCTGCCGGCGGTTTTCGCCTATGCCGCGCGCACCAGGCTGATCACGGTGATGTCGTCGTTCTGGCCATGTTTCTGCGCGCTCTCAGCCACCATCTTCACCGTAGCGCCCTTGCGCAGCATCGCCTCAACATGCCCAAATCCAAGCAGCGCCCGCTGCTCATTCTGCGCCTCGGCCACACCATCGGTAAGCAGCACCAGGCTATCTCTATCTGCCATCTGCAAGAGGGTTTGGGGATACGTCGCGCTCACTTCCAGTCCCAGTGGCAGCGATCCCGCCAACGCAACCTCTACCCCATTTCGATACGGAGGAAGATGACCGGCGTTGGCCAGCGTGATCCCCCCCTCAAGTTCCAGCCGCACCACCAGGCACGTCGCAAAGCCATCGTGCATGCGCCCGAAAAGCCGCCGATTCAGTTCCCCAAGAATCTCCGCCGGCTCTTCCGTAAAGCTGCTCACCGTGCGCAGCATGCCCACAATCATTGAAACGATCATTGCGGCCCGCAGCCCCTTGCCGCTCACGTCGCCAATCACCGCCAGTGCTCGCCCGCTCGCCATAGGGATGACCTGGAAGAAATCGCCGCCCACTTCGGCCGCCGGGCGATACACGCTGTCAATGGTGTAGCCGGCAACCTGCGGAAATACCTCCGGCACCATCACTCGCTGCACTTCGCGCGCCGCCGCCATCTCGCTCTCCAGCGACGTCTTCTCCAACTGCGAGCGCAGATGGCGCTTCCCTTCGCTGATCGAGACGTACGAAAATCCCACGTAGCCCAACGTGACGGTAACAATGATGGCGGCGCCGTCGAAGATGAGACGGGTGTGCAGGCTGTTCAATTGGGCCGCGTTCATTTGAGTCAACCACGGCGCGTCTGCAAAAAAACTCGCTATCACGCCCATGATGAGGAACTGCGCCACGAACAGCGGAATGAATGCTATCCAGAATTTTTTACGCAGGTAGATCCCGGTGCCGGCGTACCCCACTGCAAACAGTCCGGACAGCACCACAGAAATCACGAACCGCAGCCGAGGCTGGCGCCCCATGTCGATGATGTCGTTGGCGAACCCAAGCGTAGTGAAGACAAAGAAAACCGCAAGCAAAAAGATAACGACGGCCTTGCGGGGGGCGGTTTGCCAGGGGCTCGGGCTATCCATTCAGTTTGGAGTGTCCTTCCATCTCATGAAAACCGCGGATCTCTCATGAGAACCGCGGATCTTAGGTTCGCTTGGATTGTATCCCGCCGGCCTTTCTCCGTATGCCAACAAACGCCGGGGACCTTGTACTCGTTTTTGCGACCGGGGAAAGCACGACCTTCCCAATTTACCGCGCGATTCTAAGCGCACCTACCGCACATGATCCCTTGTCCATCACTTGAACAGGATCGAAGTGATGAAATAACCCGCACCGAAGATCACGGACAGGGTTATACAGAGCACAAAAACTAGCCGCAGTGGGCTATCAGGACTCAACAGACGGTGCGCTCGTAGGATTCCCGGGATGTCGTTACTGAGATAAGAAATGCGAATCCGATTCCGCGGCCTGCTGTTGACGTCTGCGATCATCGCGAAATACAGGATCGCCGCTGCAAATGCTGAAGCCACGGCTGCGCAGATCATTATCGTGTAGATCACATTATTCGACATGCTCTGGACTCGTCCTAACTGGTTTGTGCCAACGCGCAATCGTATGGTCGCGGTCAGTTCGTCTCGAAGAGGCACCCATGAACGATCTATAGGGGCCATTGAACTCGCCAGCACCTACTCCACCGGTAACTCGATCCAATCCTTACAGCGGCACCCGCAGACTCTGCTCCAGCGCCTTCCTCACTTCACCTTTCTGAATGGGACGAGCTGACGCAATGGCAGACGCACGGGATTCGTTCCTGCTTGCGTGGGCGGAGGTGACCCGCCTTGCCATAAATTTCCTATCACGAATGGACTACCTAGATCGCCCCCCGCGAACGCGACAAGTACTTCATCCGAAACTTCCGGTTGAAAAACCGCTCCCCTCGACGCCAGATGCGAGATGGCAACGCGCGCCCATACTTCGGTTTCGGAGATGCCATCCGACAAACGAATCAAAACGCGGCCAAGACCCAACGGATCCGTCACTTCAATTACCGTGGCACGTTTCACCCCGTTGTCAGGATTCACGGTCTCTCCTTGCGCAGCAGCCCAAGGCTCGCAGCCCGGACCACGGATGCATAGACGGAATACTAGCAAATTTTGAAATCGTTAATTGGCTCGATGCTGGTTCAGAAGCTACCAATTGCTACCTGTGCATCTCACCATAAAGAGTTGTCATCCCGAACGAAGCGCTTTTCAGCGGAGCCGAGGGACCTGCTTTTCGCAGTTACTTCCGAATTGTCC
>JANXQR010000469.1 GCA_025353435.1 Acidobacteriota bacterium
GGTGAACTCATTGCCGCCCCGGACGCGGTCTTCGCCAAAGCGCGATGTAAAGATCCGGCGGACTGCGGGAACAAATGATGTTCCTCCGGTGAGGAAGACGCGGTCTACTTCGCGTGGATCGACGCCGGAAGAAGCAAGCAGTGAATCGACGGAAACCTCGATTGCCTGCAGGTCGTTTGCGATCCAGGCTTCGAAATCATCGCGCGTGATGGGAATGCGCAGGCCCATGCTGCCATCGGAGAATTTGAATTCTGCAGCGTTGGAGTGGGACAGCTCGAACTTAACTTGCTGGATTGCCTGGTGCAGTTGGTAGCCGAGGTCCTCCTCGACGAGGTCGGTGAGGGCTTGGATTTTCTGTGGCTCAAGCGCCCGCAGGCGAGCACTGCGCAATATCTCCATCACGTCGCGAGTCCGCAGGAAGGATAGGTAGTGCCAACGCTCGAGGTTGGAATAAATCCAGGCCGGGACTGCGGGCAGCATCTTGCCCATGGAGAGAGTGTAGGAGTCGGATCCCAGCGCGGGGGAGACGAGTTTGCGGACGATGCGTGCATCGAAGGCATCACCGGCGAGGGGCACGCCACTGATGCCAAGAATGTCCTGCGGCGACCGTCCGCGACGACGCACACCTGGGCCGACACGGAGGAGAGAGAAGTCGCTCGTGCCGCCTCCGAAGTCGCCGATGAGGATCAGCTCATCGTGGTCCAGGCTGGATTCGTAGAAATATGCGGCGGCTACAGGTTCGAATTCGAAGTCGACAGTCTCGAAGCCCGCGGTTTGAAATGCGCTGCGGAGACGGGAGACGGCGTATAGGTCGTCTGCTTCGGATTCGGCTCCGACGAAACGTACCGGGCGACCTACCAGGGCATGGCGGATTGGCTTGCTGAACTGTCTTTCCGCGTGCTCGCGCAGGTTAGATAGCATCTGTGCGAGGAGGCGTTCCAATGTGTAGTGGCGGCCAAAAATACTAGTCCCGGTAAGCGTGCGGCTTGGCAGATAGGACTTGAGAGACTGGATAAGCCGTCCCTTCTTTCCGCTTCGAGGTAATGTTCGATAGCGGTTGGTCCAGTGAAGGAATGCACGCACCGGACTCCGCTTTGCTCCTTTACCTGCTCCATGTAGAGAACCGAGCGGAAGGAAAACGTGTCTCCGCCGCCGGTGGGGAACGAGGCGAGTTGGACACCTGCCCTCTCTGTCGCGAGTGCCATGGAGCTGTTGGTTGTGCCGAAGTCGATCCCGACAACGGGTAAATGGGATCGCATTTGCTGCATAGGTTATTTTCGCAGCAAGACGGCAATTCGCGTTCCGCAAGGCTGATTGCTCTAGGCGGCGCTCTCTTCGTCGGCGGAGAAAGATAATTCCTGTTCAGCTTTTTCGGCGAGCCTGTTTGCCAGGTTGGTGTGCACCAGGCCGAAGATTCGCGCATGCTGCTGCGTGCTTCCCTCCGAGTAACAGGGACAGAAGCGCCACCCTTCGGCCGCCATTCGCGAGGACAACATGACTGCACGAGTGTCCCGTGCATCGGGACTTCTGTCGCTTCCGGGAATGAATGTGAGGGTGTCGAGAACGGCGTCGCACACCGGATCAGGAACCTGGGAGTATTCACCCTGACAGAAACGCATTGATTTCATGGGGTCTGGTGCGGTGGCCTGGCGCATGGGGTTGGCCTCCTATCGGATATTGGCGTTACATAGCCAGAATAGGAAGCGTGCTCTACTCGTGTCTGCTCAATTGTGCTCATAATTGGGCAAAATTTACTCAAGAACATCGCGGGAGCGTTGATTTAGTTGGTAGCGTTACCGGGGCTCGAACCCGGACTCTTCGCCTTGAGAGGGCGACGTGTTAACCAGTTACACCATAACGCCATTATCGCGACAGGAGGGTGGGAGCTCCAGTGCAAAGCCGAGTATATCAGTGGAGGGCGGGGGACTCAACCGCAGGACATTAGAGGCCGAGCTTCTTTACTTCGTCGTTGTAGTACTTGCGGTAGAGGATCTCCCACTCCTGCGAGCCCTCGAGGATGATCTTGCGCTGCGAGGCGATTTTGGCGCGGGCTGCGGTGTCGATGCGGGCTTCCTCGGTGAGCAGAGTCTCGAGCGCCTTGCGGGCTTCCTGGCGGATGGTGTTGCGGTCTTCCATGAAGCCGACCTGGTCGATGTCGGCCAGCGTGTCAGCCACGGTGTGAGCAAGTTTGTTGAGCTTATCGCGGCTGATTCTCATAGAACCGCCTTGTATTTGCGGGCGAGCTCGGTCTTGACCTTCTTGAACATCTCGGCGTACTGGGCCCCGGATTTCCGCATTTCGTCGGAATACGCTTCGAGAATGACGCGCACCTCGTCGTTGATGCGGTCTTCAAGGGAAAGCTCCTCCGTGAGCGCTCGCGTAACGAGCTCTTCGGTGGCCTTCAAGTCGCTTGTGGCGATGAACTTGGCTTCGATGAGGTGCTTGACCGTGCGGCGGCCAAGGTAACCAATATATTCGCGAGAGAAGATCATGGACTAATGGTCAGGATAGCGCACGGGGCGGCGGTCTGTACACCGGCGCTCCCTTTCTGTTGCAAGCGGACTGAACGCCGCACTTTGCGGATAGTCCGAAGCAGCTGCTAGCTCCGATGCGGGCACGTCTTGGAGTTGATACAGGAGTCGGCAATGCGTAGACGCTCGACCGGCCGTCCGTTGGCGAGGTGATGTTCGACAATTTCCGCCGCATCTTCAGGCTTGACTCCGCCGTACCAGACCGCCTCGGGATACACCACTACGGTAGGCCCGTGTTCGCACTGGTCGAGGCACCGGGACTTGTTGATGCGAACGCGATCGGTCAGGCCCGCTGCCTTGGTCAACTGCTGCAGTTGGGTAAAGACTTCACTTTTTCCATCGCTGGTGCACGATGGGCGGGGCGCGCCTTCAGGGCGGACATTATGGCAAACGAAGACGTGATGTTCGAAAAGCGGCAAAGGGGTCGATCCTCCTTCTTCCAGACTAAACGGGCAGGCCTTGAATCAAAGTTTCCACAGCCATTACGGCCGACCCGCCCGCATCTGCGAAAATGACTGTTGAGATGAGTGAGATGAGCAAAGATAACCTCCTCGGTTTGAAAGATGACATGGTGGCATTTGTTGAGGGCCACGGCATGCGCCGCCTTCCGGGCTTCGTGACGGAAGACATCCCTTCTGTGCTCTGGGATGGCCAGACCAATCCAGATGCGTGGAAAGACTTCGTCGAGATGGCCAAGCATGTGAGCTCTCCATTTGTGACGTTCAGCGAAGTCACGCTGGAACGCGAAGAACTGGAAGCGCTGATTGAAGAAGCCGGCGAGATGAACTTCCCCGACGAAGAAGCCACCGAGCTTGTAGAAGCGCAGTGGCTGCGCAAGTATGTGGGCATGCTTGGCTACATCCAGCTTGGGTTTGTATACCAGGGGCTTGTGTTTCTGCATGAGACCACTACAGAGTGGTACGAGCGCTACCAGTCGCTGCTGGAAGATATTGAGAGCTTCCAAGACATCGTGATCGACGACGCGCACGGTGCCAGCGACGAGGACGAATAGGCGCCGTGGGCGCAGCGAGCACAGCCGCCAGCGCCCCGAAGCGCTCCTATCCGCGACAACGCTGGGTAGTTGCGGAGCCCAACGCAGAGGCCTCAGCCGCACTCGCATCGGCCGCACATCTCCCCTCCGTACTCGCTGAACTGTTGTTGGCGCGCGGCATCAGCAACTCGCAGGAAGCTAACGCATTCCTTTATCCCGACACGTCTCATCTGCACGATCCTCTGGCGATGAAGGGCATGGCCATTGCTGTCGAGCGGCTGGAGCGTGCCATTGCAGCGCATGAGCCGATCCTGCTTTACGGTGATTACGACGTGGACGGCACAACCGCGGTGGTGCTGCTTAAGACCGCGATTGAGATGTTGGGCGGCGTGGTGCGCTTCCACGTTCCCCATCGAATCCTCGAAGGCTACGGCATGCAATCGAGCGTGCTGGAGGCTGCCTCTGCCGAAGGCGTGCGACTGGTGATCACGGTAGACACCGGCATGCGCGCATTCGCTGAAGCGGAGACTGCGCGCCGGCTTGGCCTCGATCTGATTATCACTGACCATCACCTGCCCAGCGCGGACGACACTATTCCTGACGCGATTGCGATTCTCAATCCTAATCAGCCGGGATGTGACTATCCGGAGAAGTCGTTGTGCGGCGCGGCGATTGCGTTCAAGCTGGCGCAGGCATTGCTGGAACGGCGGGATGCGGCGCGCACGCGCGAAAAGACGCTACCAAGTTTTCTAAAGATGGCAGCGATCGCCACCATCGCAGACGCCGTTCCACTGCGCGGGGAGAATCGCACCATTGCCGCGCTGGGTTTGCGGGAGTTGCGGCGACCGGCAGGCGCTGGACTTCGTGCGTTGTTCCAGGTGGCTGCTCTCGATCCGGCAAACAAGCCTATCACCAGCTTTGACGTAGCGTTTCGTCTGGCGCCTCGCATCAACGCAGCGGGCCGGATGGATGTGGCGTCGGAGATTGTGGAACTGTTCTGCACACGAGACGCGGCCCGCGCCAATGAGCTGGCGGTAAAGCTGGAGACTCTCAATCGACAACGTCGCGATGCGGAAGCCGCAGCGTTGACGATCATTGAAACGCGCCTCGCGGCAGAGACCGAGTTTGCCTCCGAACGCACGATCGTGATGCACGGGGAGGGCTGGCACCGTGGCGTAATCGGCATCCTTGCCTCGCGCGTGGTGGAGCGCACCGCCAAGCCGGCAATCGTCATCAGCGTCGAGGACGAAGTGGCATACGGCTCCGGGCGCTCCATTGACGGCTTTCAACTCCTTGAAGCCATCGAGACCTGCGGCGATCTGTTCACGCGATTTGGAGGCCACGCGTTCGCGGTCGGGTTCGCCATGCAGGCCGTTGGACTTCCCGAATTACGTCGTAGACTCAACGAATACGCCAGCAAGCGCCTCGCCGGAACCGAACCCGAGCACGTATTGAAGATTCACGCCGAGCTGCCACTGGATCGCATTACGCCGGTTCTCGTGGGCTGGTTGCGGAAGCTGGAGCCTTTGGGACACGGAAATCCGGAGCCCATATTCGTGGCGCGCCATGTTCGCCTCGTGTCAGCGCCGCGCGTGATGAAGGAACGACATATCCGATTGGAGCTTTCGCAGGAGTCAGGCCCCCTTGTGGGACGTGCTGGCGTGATGCGCTGCGTGGGGTGGGACTGGGCTGGGCGATGTACGGAGTTGGCACTCACTGGAGGCAGCCTCGTCGATGTCGCTTACCGCATCCGTGAGAACGATCATCCGGAGTACGGCGGCATCGAGATTGAGATGGCAGGACTCCAGCCCGCGGAAGCCTAAACGCAGGAAAGCCCGCGGCGAACCGCGGGCCTTCATTCCCCTCGCTACATTTCGAGGCTAACGCCTCGGCTCTTTTTCCCTGGGCTCCTTCGAGTCGTGGCGGGGCTCGGGAGCAGGACGGGCTTCCTGCCGTGGCGGCGGCGCCGGGCGCGATTGAGGAGCAGGACGCGGTTCGGGACGCGGCTGCGGCTGGTACCGCGGCTCAGGCGCAGGACGGGACTCAGGACGCGGTTGAGGCGGAGCTTGGTATCGCGGCTCTGGTGCGGGACGCGACTCCGGACGCGGTTGAGGGGGAGCCTGATTGCGGGGCTCGGGGCCGGGCCGAGACTCGGGACGCGGCTGCGGCTGGTAATTCGGGCGCGGTTCAGGCGCCGGGCGAGATTCAGGCCGCTGCTGAGGCTGGTAGTTTGGACGCGGCTCAGGTGCCGGACGCGAATCCTGACGTGGTTGAGGCTGGTAATTCGGACGCGGCTCAGGTGCCGGACGCGAGTCAGGTCGTTGTTGAGGCTGATTGTTCGGACGCGGCTCAGGTGCCGGACGCGAATCCTGACGCGGCTGCTGCTGGTAAGTCGAGCGCGGATTGTCCTGCTGCCTGTCCTGCTGCCTTATGGGGGCCGTCGGACGCTGTTGAGGTACGGGCTGCGCCTGCTGGCCATTACGGTAGTCACCCCGCGCACCGGCGTCTCCATGCACACCCGTTGGGCCACCGCGCGCACCGACCCCAACTGGAGCCGGAGGATCATGATGCTCGGCCTGCAGCGGATGCGCAAGGGCGACATTCTGCGGACGCCCATGGTTGGCATTGAAGTAGTTGGAATGGTCATTCCGTGCAGCTTCAAAGTGCTGCTGCTGATACTGCGTCGGAGGCAGGTGCTGCACCTGCATCGCGTGGCGTTCGTCCTGGTTTGGATCGTGGTGGATGCCGCCTCGACCGCCGGCGTAAGACACACGACTCTCGTGGTCCACTTCATGTTCCCGGATCACGGTGCGATCAATGTAAGTGGTGTGAATGTAGGTCTCGTTCACGCGCACTACGGCTGTATTGTACTCGAACCGATGCTCATGCCACCGGCCACCAATGAAGCCGATGCCCATGTAGCCGAAGCCGTAATTCACGCCACCGTAGTAGCCGACCTCAGGTCCCCAATAGCCGGGATGAAAGACATAGAGGCCGTCGTCCCGCCAGCCCCAGTAGGGGGGCGTCCACAGTGCGCCCTCATAAGGAGCCGGCACCCACGCCCCAGGAACCCAGTAATATCCTTCGTCGCCATAGGCCCAATAACCGGGTGACCAGATCAGATCGGGCTCAGGGCACGGAGGCTGCACATACACAGGCAGGATTGGCGGCGCAAATCCGACGCTGATGTAGACACCGGCATTCGCTTGCGGAATGGGGATAAAAGGAAGCACCAGCGCCAGCAATAACCAACGTGCTGAACGGAATATTCTCATCGGAATCCTCCAGATACTCGCGCTCACCTGCTGTCCAATCCGCAAATGCGGAGCAGGGGGAGTAAAGAAAGCACATTGTTCATTTGCGGGAATGTAGTGCCACGTCTAAAGCATTGCCCGCACGGCACATGCACGCCATTACTCTGGTTGCGCGCGTGCCTCCGTTTCAATCCAGCGCTTGAGTGATTCGAGTCAACCCAAGCTACTAATTGGAACCCGGACACGAGGCATTAGTTGCACAGAGAAGCTGGAAACTTCGGGTTCGGAGAGATTTGACAACGCGCGGAAAGGCTGCCGGCTTCCCACGCGCGTCATCATTCAAAAGGGGCTAGTAGCGCAGGCTCAGCCCCATGCCGAAGACGTGGCGCGCCTGCAGGTTCACTGGGATCAAGACAAGACCATTCGGAGTGAGAGCCGCGGTTGTTCCAATCATCCCAGCCACCTGGCCCACGCCAATATCAAATGCAAAGTGGGGGTTCTCTCTCTGAGTAATGCGCACGGCGTAATCAAGTGTCGTGGGAATGTGGGCACGGCTGCCTGGCGGGTAGAGGATCGCTCCGAGATTCTTTGATGTGGGCGGCTCCTGGGTAAATCCAGCCGCGGGAACAATAGCCGTCTTGAAAGGTCCGGGGAGCGGAATACCAAGGCCGCCAAAGAGTCTCCCGCCAAACCTGGTTGCCTGGCCGCCGATGCCGTAGATGGTGGCATTGGTCGCCTTCCAACCGATGTTCGCAAGGAACGGAAAGGGCGGGTGCAGCCAGGTCTTGGTAATCACCGCGTAAAGATCCTCGTTGGTGTAGCTCTTCAGGGTCCCGGTAAACGACTTGTCGAGTGCGCCGGTGACGAATTTATCTCCGGTGCGCACCACAAAGCCGGCGGCGAGCCCCGGAGTCAGCGGGCTTCCCTGGCCGTCGCGGATGGCGACTACCTTTCCGTTAAAAATATTCATCCCGGCAAAATGCCATAACTGGCTGAACATCGGACTATTGCCTTCCTGGTGCACGCTGCGTGTGTAGCCGAGTTCGGCACGGTTTCCGAAGCCCTCCGTAATGCTGAAGGTATGAAGGTTGCCGATCACCTTTGAGGCGTTCACAAAGTGGTAGCCGACCGCCGGGTAAGAGAAGAAGTGCTTCTTAGCCGAATAGACAACGTACGCGGTGGGTGTGATGAATCCACCGGTCTGGCCCTCGAGGGTAAGATTTTGCGCATCCAGCCGCGAGCTAATCAAAAGAGATCCGGCTGCCAGGAGAATAGCGGTAACGATAGAGAGCTTCATTATCTTCATGTTCACTCCAGATGGGCCACTGTAAAAGGAAAGAAAACGAGCCCATAGTTCTTCTAAAATCAACCCCTTTTAACACACTGGAGTAACGGTCGTCTCCCCCCGGTCGCGATGGTAGACTCTCGCCATGCTGCGCGGCCGCTTTATCACCCTCGAGGGGCTCGACGGATCAGGGAAGACCACGCAATTGAAGCGCCTGGCGGTGTGGATGAAGAAGCGCGGAACGACGCCCGTCGTGACGCGCCAGCCCGGTGGCACGGCCACAGGCGATCGCATTCGGGATCTGCTGCTCGATTCGCGTTCCGAAAGACTGGCGCCGCTTGCCGAAATGGCCTTGATGTTTGCCGACCGCGCACAGGCCATCGCCGAAGTGATTGAGCCAGCGCTGTCGTCCGGCAAGGCGGTCCTCTGCGATCGCTTCACGGATTCCACGGAAGCATACCAGGGCGGCGGGCGTGAACTTGGCTCAGACCCTGTGCTCGCCATGCATCGCGTTTTCTGCGGCGGGCTGCAGCCAGACCTGACGCTGCTGTTACTGCCTTCGCTCCAAGCCAGCCTGGAAAGAGCGCGCCGCCGGAACGACCGCGTCATTGCGCAATCAGGCAAAGACGAGGGGCGCTTCGAACGCGAGCAGGAAGACTTCTATCGCCGCGTTTGGAATAAGTACTGCGAGATCGCTGCTCGTGACGCCCACCGCGTGGTGTGCGTCGAAGGAGACCTCAACATCGACGAAGTGCACCAGCAGATTATTGAGGCTGTCTCGGTGCGCATCTTTGAAGCGACCAACGGCTGAAGTTAACCGTCGCTTATTCGATTGCCCAAGCACCTAGGATTCGCCGCAGAAGAACGAGCTGCCCAAGGTGGTAAGCATTGTGGTCACTGACAAGCAGAGCCTCGCGCAGGAGGGTCTGCCCAGTGCCATGCGGGAACGGCGAATAGAGGTCTGAGCCAACATCGGCAATCAGCTCACACATTGACTTCATGTCTTGGCAAAACCCATTGACGGAGCGATCCCACGCTTTGGGGTCAGGAGGTTCGGCCGTCTCAGGCCAATAGCCCTCCGGCCATTCGGGCGACTTGTGATCAGCGTTCCGCGAAAATTCCAAAATGTCCAACTGCGCAAGGCGCATGTGCTCCAGCAACTCCCAGGGGGAGTGCGGCGAGCCCTTGGGCCGCTTGCCACGCAGCTCGCCGGGAAAGTCTTCAATGGCTTTCTTGAAGTCCGTGTGCGCATTGCCGCCCTTGATCAACTCGATCAGTTGTTGCCGAAGGGCTGCGTCTTGGTCCGATGCCATTGAACATCTCCTTTGTAGTTCCGATATGAAGATTCGTTTCTTACCTGAAAAGATGCCTGTGTATTCCTTTTTTCGCTGCGAGCGACCATACAAAACGAAAAAGGGCACGACCGAAGCCGCGCCCTCACTTCGCGTTGCATTCGTCCTATTGCTGGTAGTGGAAGGACTTGTCAGGATGCGGCGGCGGTGGCGGCACGGGCCTCGGGTCCGCCTTGATCTTTTGCTGCAGCTCCTTCATAGCGGTTTCGAATTGCGGTTCCGGTTGCCGCGGCCCCCATGGCGACGGCACAGTGGCCTTCAGCGAGCGGTCGGAAAGAAAGTACAACGATTTGCCATCGGCGCTCCACACCGGCGAGCCGCTATTGAAACGGTCAGACGTGATTGGCTCGACCTTTCCCGATACCCAATTGAGCACCTTCAACTGCTGGTAGGTGTTACTCGCTCTGTCTCGCCACTTTTTCTTGGGACCTTCCTATTCGACGGGCTCGTTGGTTTCAGAGCAGGCATTCCATGCAGGCGGAACGTATGAAACCAGGTGTTTGTTGTCTGAGTTGAAAGCACACCACGTGAGCTGAGGCCACAATTCTCCCGGTGTTATCCTGAGGCGCCCCCGGTACAAAGGTAGTGAACTCAACGTCCATAGGCTCGCGAACACAAAATGTGGCACAATATGAGATAGAAGTCTCTATGACAGCAACAAGACACAGAAGCGCGTGGATATGGGTGGCGGTTGCCGCCATGTCGATCGCAATCGTGGCGCGCGCGCAATCTGGCATGGAGAATGCCAGAGCGTACACGGATCCTGTGCTCGAGTTCCTCGCCGGACACACGGGCGATCAATCGCCTACTGCAAGCGGCGTTGAGCGGTATCTCCATACCCACGGTGCTCGGGCCAAATGGCAAGGCGCAGACCCCGGGACACGAGCCTCGATGCTGCCCGTGCAGTTCGTCGGCCTGGTATCTCCGCTAAATGTTCTCTCCCAGAATTCGGTTCTGTGTATCGGCCGCGCCCCCGCAGCGCCTCCGCTCCCTTTCTCGTTCCAGCGTCCTCCGCCAACCACCCTCCTGTAATTCATTCACATATTTGTCCGGCATTTCCGGGGAACTTCTTTGCCCAGGAAGCGTCCGGCTGACTTCCCCGTGAAGGAAAATCCTGGAGGAGTTACGCACATGAGCCTCTTTGTGCTGATGAGTCTCGCCAATCCCATGACTTGGCTGATCGCCATCATGTTCTTCATCAAGTGGTCGCGCTTCCGCGAGCGAAAAAGCCGCAACGGAAAAGGCGCGGCCCGGAGATCCCGCCGAGGAATTTCATCTGCCGCCAACCTTGCAGCAGCGTTTCAATTCCTATCGATCGCGTATCGCCCCAATCACGCATTCGTTGCCAAAGCCCAGATACAGCAGCAGGAAGACGCGGACGAAGACGACGATGGCTCGCCGGAATCGCCCGTCAAGCATCTTCATCGGCAGCTACGCCGCATCCGAAGGGGCGAGCCGGTGGACCGCCTGATCTGGCGCCTCGAGTGACGTGCCGGAACCACACCCGCGCTAACTTCGGAGGGGCTTCTGAGCCTTCCGCATCAACCACCGGCATTTACACTGATATACGGAGAATCCTGTGTTTTTCGACAAGATATTAACCACGATTTTCGGCACCGCGAATGAGCGCGTCATCAAGAAGCTCATTCCCATTGTGGCCGTGATCAACGAGTTTGAACCGACGATCAAGCAGATGTCAGATGAGGGGTTGCGCGGCAAGACCGCTGAATTCAAGGCCCGAATCAAAGCGCGCCTCGAAGGCCTGAGCGACAAGGATGAGATCAAGACTGCCGAGCGTGAAGCCCTCGACGAAATCCTGCCTGAAGCCTTTGCCGTTGTCCGCGAAGCCGGCTGGCGCGCCGTGCATATGCGCCATTTCGACGTGCAGCTAATCGGCGGCATGGTGCTGCACTCCGGCAAGATTTCCGAAATGAGAACCGGCGAAGGCAAGACGCTTGTCGCCACGCTTGCCTGCTACCTCAACGCCCTCGCCGGCCGCGGCGTCCACGTGGTCACGGTCAACGACTACCTGGCCAAGCGCGACGCCGAGTGGATGGGCAAGATCTACGAGTTCCTTGGCCTCACTGTGGGCGTCATCGTCCACGACCTCTCCGACGACGAACGCAGGGCCGCCTACGCCGCCGATATCACTTACGGCACCAATAACGAGTTTGGCTTCGACTACCTGCGCGACAACATGAAGTTCGAAATCAAGGATTGCGTACAGCGCGGCCACTACTACGCGATCGTCGATGAAGTCGACTCCATCCTCATCGACGAAGCACGCACTCCGCTCATCATCTCCGGTCCCACCGATCAGACCACCGACAAATACGCGCGCGTCCTCAAGGTCATCCCTCAACTCGTGCTCGGCGAAGAGACCGAGAGCATGGACCACGGGAAGACCTTCACCGGCGATTACGTCGTCGACGAAAAGCATCGCACCATCGGCGTCACCGACGAAGGCTGGGTCAGCATTGAGAAAGCTCTCGGCATCGATAACATCGCCGACGCGGAAAACTGGGACCTCAAGCACTACGTCGAGACGGCTATCAAGGCGCAATCGCTTTACAAGCGTGACGTGGATTACGTGGTGAAGGACGGCGAAGTCATCATTGTCGACACCTTCACGGGCCGCCTCATGCCCGGCCGCCGTTGGTCCGACGGCCTTCACCAGTCCATTGAAGCGAAGGAAGGCGTGGCCATCCGCAAGGAAGACCAGACCCTTGCCACCATCACCTTCCAGAACTACTTCCGCCTCTACCAAAAGCTCAGCGGTATGACCGGCACGGCTGAAACCGAAGCCGCCGAATTCGAGAAAATTTACAAACTCGAAATAGTCGTCATCCCCACCAACAAGCTGATGCTTCGGAAGGAAAATCCGGACGTCGTCTACCGCACCGCACAGGAAAAGTACTTCGCCGTCGCCGACGAAATCTCCCGTCTCCACGCCGAAAAGCAACCCGTCCTCGTCGGTACCACCAGCATCGAAAAATCTGAGCTTCTCTCCGAAATCCTCAAGCGCA
>JANXQR010000493.1 GCA_025353435.1 Acidobacteriota bacterium
GCTACGGGGGCGCAACCGGAGCCTTCGATATTGGAGTCAGTCGAGCACCTTCTGGTGGGGTCAATTCCCACCGTCATCCTGTTCATCATTCTGGTGTTGGCGTACCAGTTTCTCGTCCAGGGGCCGCTGTCCCGCACTCTCCGGGAGCGTCACGCACGCACTGAGGGCGCCATTGAGGAAGCCCACAAGGCTATAGCCCGTGCTGAGGAGCGCGCCCAGGAGTACGCGGTCAAGTTGCGCCAGGCGAGGGCCGAGATCTTCAAGATGCGTGAGCAGCGCATCAAGCAGTGGACCGCGGAGCGCGACGCGGCCCTCGATGTATCCCGCAAAGCCGCCGGCCAGAAGGTCGCGCAGGCCAAGGCTGAAATCGACGTTGAAGCAGCCAGCGCGCGCAGTTCCATCCAGGCCTCTGCCGGCGAACTGGCCAGCCGGGTCGTTCGAGCGGTTCTTCCCATGGCCGCCGGGGGTACCCGTTGAAGCAACGCCAAGGTTCGATTTCGTTTCGTCTCGTTTCATTTGTCCTGTTGAGCATTTTGGTCGCGGGGATGGTTGCCCCTGTTCGAACTCTTGCTCAGGAGCAGACGCCATCGCAGTCCGCTCCGGCCACCGAGAATCAGGCAGTTCCCGCAGATCGGACCGAGAATGCGTCCCAAGAGACCAAGAAGGCGGAGGCCGACGACGACAACGTCTATCGGCATACTGCTCTGGTCCAGTCTCTTGCGAAGATGTTCCACCTCGACATTGAGACCACGGCCCGCCTGTTCGAGTGGATCAACTTCGCCGTCATCGCGCTCTGCATCATTGTGCCGCTGGCCAAGTTCCTCCCGAAGATCATCCGCAAGCGTTCGCAGACTCTGAGTCAGAACCTCGAAGTCGCGCGCAAAACCACAGCAGACGCCAACACGCGCCTGAGCGCCGTCGAAGCGCAACTCTCCCGCCTCGATGAAGAGATCGCCAAGATTCGCGCCCAGGTTGAAGAAGAGAGCAAGCAGGACGAGCAGCGCATCAAGGCCAGCATCGGGGAAGAGAGCGCTCGCATTATAGCCGCCGCCGAGCAGGAGATCACAGTCGCCGCTGCGCAGGCTCGCCGCGGGCTGCGGCACTTCGCCGCCGACCTTGCCATCGAGCAAGCCGCGCAGCAACTCATCCTCACACCGGAAACCGACCGCGCCCTCATCTCGGAGTTTGTGCGCGAGGCCACGGCTGTCGTCACCGGAGGGCACAAGTAATGGCGGCCTTTGTCTCTCATTACGCCCGCGCGTTTGCTGACGTGGTCACGTCCTACAAGCTCGACACGGCGGCCATCGACCATCAACTCGACGATTTTCTCGCTACATGGGACGGCAGCCGTGAGCTTCGCGAAGTCTTCGAGAACCCGGCGATTTCCGCGTTGCAGAAGGTCGCCATCGTCGACAAAATGAATGTCAAGCTTGGCATGGTGAAGCAACTACGCAACCTTATCGCCGTGCTCATCAACAACGATCGCATTGCCCATGTGCACGAAGTGGTTGCCGCTTACCGCGCGGAATTGCAGGCGAGGCAGGGCATTCGCCAGGCAGAGATTGTGACTGCGCGGGAATTGAGCGAACAGGAGCGCGCCTCGCTGCTGGTCGGCGTCGGCCAACTTGCCGGAGCAAAGATTCAGGCCAGCTTCAAGCTCGATAAGGCGATCCTGGGCGGCACGGTCGTTCGCATTGGCTCCACGGTTTATGACGGCTCGGTCCGCGGCAGGCTCGAGCGCTTGAAAGAAGCACTAACGGCCGGCTGACGCCGGCCGCAGTGGACAGTGATCAGTTGTCAGTGATCAGTGTCCGAACCCGCAAGGTTTCCGGGTTTCTTGAAAACATCAGGATTTGAATAATGGAGGCAGGAGATCGGCGAAGACAGAATGGCAGTCGGCCGCGACGCGGCAGGATACTGACCACTGATCACTGATCACTGTTCACTGGAAAAATGGCTCAGATCAAGGCAGACGAGATTACGCAGCTACTTCGCGAACAGATCGCGAACTACGACTCCAAAGTGCAGGTTGACGAAGTCGGCACCATCACCTCCCTCGGCGACGGGATTGCGCGCCTCCACGGCCTCGACAGGGTCATGGCCGGCGAGCTGCTCAGTTTCCCGCACGGCATTGCTGGTCTTGCGCTTTCGCTTGAAGAGGACCAGGTGGGCGCCGTCATTCTGGGCGACTACACCGAACTGAGCGAAGGCGATGAAGTGAAGCGCACCGGGACCATTCTCAGCGTGCCGGTGGGCGCTGGAATGATTGGCCGCGTGGTCAACGCGCTCGGTCAACCCATCGACGACAAAGGGCCCATTGCTACCACCGAGAGGCTCCCTGTCGAGCGCCTGGCTCCTGGAATTATTGATCGTCAGGGCGTGCGTGAGCCCATGGCCACCGGACTCAAGGCCATCGATTCCATGATTCCCATCGGCCGCGGCCAGCGAGAGCTCATCATTGGCGACCGCCAGACCGGCAAGACCGCCGTGCTGCTTGACACCATCATCAACAACGCCAAAAACGATTTGATCTGCATCTACTGCGCCATCGGGCAAAAGCGCTCGTCCATCGCGCAGGTGGTGCAGACGCTGACTGAAGCCGGCGCCATGGGCCACACCATCATCGTGGCCGCTTCTGCTTCAGAACCCGCGCCCATGCTTTACCTCGCGCCCTACGCCGCAACCGCAATGGGCGAGTTCTTCCGCGACAACGGCAAGCACGCGCTTGTCATGTACGACGATCTGTCCAAGCACGCCATGGCGTATCGCGAGATCTCGCTGCTGCTCCGCCGTCCCCCGGGCCGCGAAGCGTATCCGGGCGATGTGTTCTATCTCCACTCCCGCCTGCTCGAACGCTCGTCGAAAATGAGCAAGGAGCGCGGCGGCGGTTCGCTTACGGCGCTGCCTGTCATCGAAACACAGGCCGGCGACGTATCTGCGTACATCCCGACCAACGTCATCTCCATTACCGACGGACAGATCTTCCTTGAGACTGACCTGTTCAACTCCGGTATTCGTCCAGCCGTCAACGTCGGCCTTTCGGTTTCGCGTGTAGGCTTCTCTGCGGCCGTCAAGGCGGTCAAGCAGGTCGGCTCCACGCTCAAGCTCGATCTCGCGCAATATCGCGAGCTCGCCGCCTTCGCACAGTTCGGCTCTGACCTCGATCCCCTCACGCAGAAGCAGCTCAATCGCGGCCAGCGCCTCACAGAACTACTCAAGCAGCCGCAGTTCCAGCCGCTCACCTGGCAACAGCAGGCCATCATCCTCTTCGCCGGCACGCAGGGCTACCTCGACGACCTCAAGGTCAGCGACATTCGCGCCTTCGAGGACGGCATGTACAAGTACTTTGCCTCTGCGCAGTCAGCTCTGTTGGATTCCCTAACACAGAAGAAGCAGCTGGACGACGACATCAAGAACGCACTCCACGCCGCCCTCAAGGAGTACAAGGAAAACTTCAAGGCGCAACTGCAGGCGGAAGCAGTAACGGCATAAAAGTGATCAGTGGTCGGTGCTCAGTGGTCAGCACGGCCGGTCCAGCGACCTGATCGCGAGCTTGAAACTGACCACTGATCACTGAACACTGGAAACGAAATGGCGAACGTACTAGATTTACGGCGGCGCATCAAGAGCGTAAAAAACACGCGCCAAATCACCAAGGCCATGAAGATGGTTTCGGCGGCCAGGCTTCGTCGCGCGCAGGAGGCTGCCATGGCGGCTCGCCCCTACGCCAGAATGATCGCCAGCGTTCTCGAGTCGCTCTCGCGCCGCATCGAGATCTTCGACCCCGAAACGGGCAACCTGCGCCACCCGCTCTTTGCCGTCCGCGAAGAAAAGCGCGTCCTGCTCGTCGTCGTCAGTGGCGATAAGGGCTTCGCCGGCGCCTTCAACGCCAACATCATCAAGGCCGCACTACAGTTCATTGATGCCGGCCACGACAAGCAGTTCGACCTCGAGCCCGTCGGCCGCAAGAGCCGCGACCTGCTGCGTCGCCGCTACAAAGCCGCCACCTACTCAGAGGCTTCAGAAGAGAAGCCCTCGGTCCGCCAGGAGCGCCTGGCGCCCATCGAGATCACTGGCGACCATCCCGGCATGCTCCTCAAGCTGGAAACCGGACGCGTCTTTGAACTGGCACAGAACATCATCTCTCGCTACGTCCACGAGGAGATCGACGCGGCCTACATCGTTTACAACGAGTTCAAGTCGGTCATCACGCAGCGCGTCGTCGTTGAAAAACTCCTGCCGCTCGTCAAAATCGGCAGCCAGCAAATTACCGGGGCCACCGAGCCTTCTCTAGAGCAGCGCGAACGCTCCGCCGAAGCCGCTCTCACCTCTGGCATCCCTCTCGAACCAGCCGACACCAAAGAAGCCGATGAGGAATCCAAAAAATTCGGCACCGCCAACGTCGACTACATCTACGAGCAGCCGCCCGAGGAGCTTTTCAACGCGCTGCTCCCGCAGTACATCGCATCCATTCTGTTCCACGCCATGACCGAGTCCGTCGCCGCCGAACATGCGGCCCGCATGACCGCCATGGATTCAGCCACCAACAACGCCTCCGACATGATCGACGCCTACACACTGCAAATGAATCGCGTGCGCCAGGCCGCCATCACCAAGGAGATCATCGAAATCGTCAGCGGCGCGGCCGCTGTGTAAAGCTCCGTCGGAGGGAGCAGGGGCCTTTAGGCCCCTGATGAAGAGGCAAACGAAATGGGGCTTGAGCCCCGGAGAACTACGCGTCGCAGGTTTTGAAAGGGCACGGCCTCAGCCGTGCCGCAACGGAAGGCAGAGAATTGACGGGCTTTAGCCCCTGAGGTTTGCGATGACGCTTGGCGAGGTCCTGCAGATCGAGCTTTGGAGCAAGGAGACGTCGCGCAGGATATTTCGACGCACTTGGAAGATCGCGAGACCGGTCGTCATAGTATCCGGGGTTTTGGTTCTGTTGCTGGTTTTTGTGTTTTTAGTGGAGTGGCGCTGGCTCACAGCGGGAGAACGTAAGGCTGGTCAAGCGGCGCTGGCGAAGGTTGAAGAACTGGAACAGCTCGAGTTGAATGCGAGCGATGGATTCGATGCAATAAACAGCCAGGCAAAGGCTCTGACAGCCGCTGCCGGGCAGAACGCCTGGACTCTACGGGACCGAAGAGCGGCAGATTTGCTGGAATTCTACCGCTGGGCACTAGAGACAGATCACAGTGGTAGGGTCCGTGAAGTCGAAACGCGGGAGTTCATGGCTGAAAGGCGCCTGAAATGGCCTTCCAGCCCGGATCTCTCAAAAAAGATCAGGGACTCACAACTGCAGACTTACAGCTCGATGCGCTCTTTGTTGCGC
>JANXQR010000511.1 GCA_025353435.1 Acidobacteriota bacterium
GCATGAGAGTTGGTGCAGGCGCAGGCTGCTTGAACGCTGGCGCCGTATCGGAAAACGGCGCGGACTGGAAGGTGCTCAAGCCTTCTTCGAGCGAGATGCGATGGTCAACGGGCAGTTGGTCGAAGGCTTGTGACAGCCCGCTGGGCCAACGAATCTCCGCGCGAATATTCTTGTCGGCTTTCCCAATGCCGAAGAAAAGCTCTTTGGAATGCTGCGCCAGAAATCCGGTGCCGGCTTGCAGGTATTTGGTCTGTCTGGTGCCGTTCGTTTCCAAAGTGACGGCGGCGCCGATTGCGTCGCGATTGCTCTTGTGCCCGCGCAGTTTGAAGCTGATGGATCGTCCGATGTCCGTCATCGCATTGTGCAGCAATCGGATTTGCGGCGCATTACGATTCTTGACGATCACTTCCAAGCGTCCGTCATGGTCAAGGTCGGCAAGAGCGAAGGAGCGGCTGTCTTCAAGGAAGTCGAGGCCGGCGGCTCCTGAGGCTTCAGCAAAAGTCCCGTCGCCGCAATTGACAAACATCACATTGCGGGCAAAACCGTGCCACGTGTTGTCAGAGCGGACCAGTTCGTTGATCGCGTTCCAGCCTCGTTCATAGGCTTGCGATGGAGTTGCGTCATCGGAGGACTTTGCCACAACCTGCCGCCAGAAGAAGCTGGCGAGATCGTTATGCTCAGGGCCGGAAATGTAGCCATTCGAAACGTAAAGATCGGAAAGTCCATCGTGATCAAAGTCCCAGAAATCCGACGACCACGACCATCGACCCATCTCGACGCCAGCCTGCTGTCCCGCATTCTCGAATCGGCCATCTCCCTGGTTATGATAGAGCGCGTTTCCCCTTGCGTGGCGCTGGTAAAGCTCTCGGATCCTGGGTGGCGCGGACTTGTGAAATTGAGACTGACCCGATACTCGCTGGCCGGCGGCTTCCCACATGCTGGGCACGTAAACGTCTTGACGCCCGTCGTTGTCATAGTCGCACCAACAGCAACTCATGCCCGCGCCTACGCCCTCTACATTAGCTTCGCGCGACACGACTTTGAAAGTGCCGTCGCCGCTGTTGCGGTAGAGCTGCGAACTTCCAAAATCGTTGACTACAAAGAGATCGGGCAGGCCGTGATTGGTGGAGTCACCCCAGGCGCACGCGAAGCTGTAGCGATCGTTGTCTACATTTAATCCGGCTGCATCAGTAGTCTCTACGAACCGGCCATTGCCTTCGTTATGAAAGAGGCAATTCGGCGGCCCATTCCGAGCGTCGTAGTAGGGAATCGGGTAGTGATACTGATCGAGACCGAGGTAATACATGTAGAGGCAGAAGTAGATATCGAGGCGGCCGTCGCGGTCGTAGTCGGCCACTGCAGCGTGGGTAAAGGTTCCTTTAGGCGGGCGGTCAAATTGGAAGGCTTCCTTCTTTTGTGCGAAGGTTCCATCCCCTTTATTCACGAAGAGCAGAGGCCCGGTGCCACACACGACGAGGAGGTCCTGAAGCCCACGATTGTCAAAGTCCGCAAACAGCGCGCACGCCGTGCTATCCAGAACTCCCACGCCGGCTTTTTCGGTTACGTCGTCGAAAGTACCGTCTCCGCGATTCCGGTAAAGACGGTTGGGCAATCCGGCTGGTTGGCTGACGTAGAGATCGTCGAAGCCATCGTTGTCGTAATCGCCGGCCGCAACGCCGTTATTGCAATAGACATCAACTCCAACGGCTCCATCGAGCACCGTGCGCCAATGATCGACCCCCAGCAGCAATTGATCACGGTACGATTCGGTCGCTCCAAGTGCATTCGAAGAAACGTCAATAAACACGGGGGCATTCGCAATACAGGCGGTTTCTTCCGTGGCTTCCAAGCGACGCGCGAGCCAGCTCTGCGGCGCGTTCTTAGACCACTCCATGACCCATGAGCCTACCCGCTCCTCTCGGCGCTCGTCCATGCGGATCGTGACCAAGTCGTAGCGAAGTTCCACCCGGACCACAAGCGGCGAGTGCGCAATTTCCGCGATGGCAAAGATTTCAAATTCCGCAGTTTCGACGCGCGCTACCTGTCCCAGCCATTTGCCGATGGACTGGACACAGCGATCGGGTCCAGGGGCGAGTTCCGGAGAGAACTTGCGGCGCAACACGTCGATCCCATAGGCGGAGCGCGTCGACTTTTCAGCGGCGAGGCTCAGAGTCGAGGCCTGAATGGCCGGATCAAGAGAATTACGAAGAGTCGAGTGATTGCGGAGAGACACTTTGAGCTTGGCAGCCCATTCATGCAGGATCGCTTCAATCTCGACCGCATGCCTTTCGGATTTGTACTCGTCCGAACCAGGAGCGACGAGGCCGATTACATCTGCGAGTGGGGAGCGCGCTGGGTAGTGCGGAACAAAGCGAGTATCGGAGAAGGGCAGACCGGGGGTCGAACCTGGAATAGCAGGGGTTCCGAATGAACTGTGCGCTCCGAAGAACGGAGCGGGGCGAAAGAGCACAGGCGCCATCGCCAGGCCTTTCAGAATTGCTCGACGGGGAAGGGATTGGATTCCGACTTGATTTGTGGGTCGAGCCATGATTTTGAATCAGGAATGAACGATCGCAAGGATGATCGCATCATAGCATCAGAGTGGATTCACATCAGTCGGGCGAAAGGGATGCCTAGCGCGGAATTTGGGTTTCGAGAAGGGGGCAAGAAAAGACGTGTGACAAGGGGCACAGAAATGCGCCCAAATATTTTTGGCGGGACCTCGGCGGGGGTAGATTTGCACGGTTGGCGGGCGAACCGGCGTCTATTTGGCGGTCTAGTTGTTTTCATGGCTATCCGTCGTAATATGTTTGTTATTAACAACATACAAGATATTATAAAACCTACCGGCAACTTGAGATTTCCGGGTGGAATTTCCACTCCACCTTTTGGTTGACAAAGATTAGAGAAATGATCTAGGCTCACTCGCAAATAAAAGTAACCGTTTACACGAACGGTGTACTGACGTGGAAGTTTGCCCCAGGGAGCACTCGGAGCAGCAAAACCGAGATGAACTCGAGGAAAGACAATCGGAGGTATTTGGATGGGCCGTGATCGCAGCAAGTTAAGCCGTTTGAGGGTCTTCTGTTACGTAGTCCTCACCACCCTGAGTTTCCTCCTCCTCGCCCCGCGATATGCACATGGCCAGGTGGACGAAGGCGCAATAACCGGAACAATCCTGGATTCAACTGGTGCCGTTGTGCCGAATGCACAGGTCACCCTTTTGAATACCGACCAGGGCATCACCTCCGAAACCCACAGCAGCGCGAGCGGCGGGTTCACCTTCTCGCCGGTCAGAATCGGCCACTACACCATCACGGTTACGGCTCCCGGTTTTGCCAAGACAACCCAGAAGAGCGTGACGATTCAGGTTGCGCAGGTGCTTCAGATCAACATTTCGCTCAAGCTCGGGGCTGCCACTGAAACAGTTGAAGTGAGCACGGCCCCGCCGCTGTTGCAGACGGAAGAAGCGTCAGTAGGCCAGGTGATTGGCGAAAGGGAAGTCAACAACCTCCCGCTCAATGGCCGTAACTTCACCTTCCTGGCGCAGCTTGGCGCAGGAATGCAGACTCCGCAAGCTGATACGCGCGGTAACGCCGCGTCCGGCGCCTTCTCTGCCAACGGCCTTCGCCCCTCGCAGAACAACTACCTACTGGACGGAATTGACAATAACTCGAACGCCGTGGACTTCCTGAACGGAACGAACTTCGTCATCCTTCCTCCGGTGGATGCCATTCAGGAATTCAAGGTTCAGACGGCGGAATTCAGTGCAGAATTGGGCCGCTCCGCAGGCGCCGTTCTCAACGCCAGCATCAAGTCAGGAACAAATAGCTTCCACGGCGCTGCCTGGGAGTTTTTCCGTAACGACAAGCTGGACGCTGCGGATTGGTTCGAGGACAACAACAACACCAAGAAGGGCAGACTGCGCCAGAACCAGTTTGGTGCTTCAGGTGGCGGACCAATCCTCAAGAACAAGATGTTCTTCTTTGGGGATTTTGAGGGATCTCGCCGCGTGCAGGGCACGTCTGAAGCCGGCAACGTTCCAACTGCCAAGGAGCGGAGCAGCAACTATACCGACTTCTCCGACATTTTGGGTTTCAATTCCGGGAATCACAACGACTTCCTTGGGCCGATAAACAAGGACGGCACCGTTGGACGCGATATCCCGCGCGGTACGGTTCTCGATCCACAGACGACGCGATTCGTTGCGGCCGGAGCGGTGGATTCAGTCTCCGGTATTACGAACACCAGCGGCAAGGACATCTTCGTGCGTGACCCGTTCGGCACCTGCGCGCCAAGCACGCTCGATTTCACCCTTGGGAACTGCAACCTGAACCAGATTCCGGCTGGCCGTCTCGATCCGACGGGAAATGCCCAAAAAATTCTTAACCTTTTCCCGGCGCCGAATTCCGGCGTTCAGACTTATGCGGTCAGCCCAAACCTTTTTGAGCACCGCAACAGCTTCGACACCCGCCTGGATTTCAACCCGACGGAAAAGGAACAGGTCTTCTTCCGCTTCAGTTACTCAGATGATCCGATTTACATTCCGGGTATCTTTGGCGGCATAGCGGACGGTGGAAGCTTTAACCAAGGTATTCAGACAGCGAAGTCGGACCAAGCGGTGGCCGCGTGGACTCACGTGTTCACGCCCTCCACTACCAACCAGGTTCGTGGCGGTTTCGCGCATTTGCACACCACGCGTTTCGGCCCAGAAGGTACGACGAATGGAATCCCAGCCCAATTTGGCATTCCAGGAATCCAACAAGGCCAGGAAAACGGCGGCCTGCCGGCCTTCGGAATCGGCAACCTTGCGCAACTAGGAAGCAACGCCTTCCTCCCGTCCGACGAAGTGAGCCAGACGCTCCAAATCACGGATGACTTCACCAAGATTTACGGCAAGCACAGCTTCAAGACGGGCATCGAATACCAGAACGTCAAGTTCTCCACGCTGCAGCCGGCCTGGTCACACGGGCAATTCAATTATGGCGGCGGCTTCACGGATATTCCCAACCAGGGGCAAACCACTGGCGGCATCCCGCAGATGGTGATTACTCCCACAGCTGCGCCAGCGACAATCAACGGAAATGCGAATCCGAACGGATTCAACTATTCCGGTGGCTCTGACGGAGTGTTTGCGTCGAACATCAACAAAACTTACGACCAGAAGGTCTATTTTGCGGGCTACATTCAGGACGACTGGAAGGTCACTCCGAAGCTCACAATCAACCTTGGCCTTCGCTACGACTATTTTGGCCCGATCAATGAAACCAATGGTGGACAGGCGAATTTTGTGCCTGGCGGCGCTCCTGACAACAAGCCGGAATTCATCATTCCCTCGTCCGGTAAGGACGGCAGGACTCTTTCAACCAGTTCCACTTGTTCCGGAATTGGCTGCACCGGCTTTGTTGACCTGCTGGCACAGGATGGTATTTCTCTGCTGTCAACCAACAAGTACGGGCAAGGGCTTCTGCAGACTCAGAAAACCAACTTCGCACCGCGCGTTGGCATTGCTTATCAGATCAGTCCCAAGCTCGTAACTCGCGGAGGATTTGGACTGTTCTTCAATTCATTTGAGAACCAGGGCTACGGTCCGAACATTGGTGAGAACTATCCGTTCGTCTACAACCTCTCGTACTTCCCGAATTCCGATCCGGGTCAAGTAGGTCCGGGAATCAACGGCCAGGTTGCGCCCATCAAGTACAACTCACCATTCTCGTCGTGCGGTACCGCGGGTGCCGGCGGAACTGGCGCCTTCGGGTCCGGATTCTCCAGCAC